>JACMIS010000899.1 GCA_014381035.1 Armatimonadota bacterium | reverse complement strand
GAGAAAAATGGGTACAACCAGGCTATGAAACGAATCGCCCTGCTTGCTATAATCATCTCGTCCTTCACCGTAGCCGGTTGCTCACCAGAGACGGTGGACAACGCCACCAAAGACGTTCAACGGAACACCGAAGTCGTCGAGCGCGAAGCCAATAAAGTTGAGAAGAAGCTACGCCCTGCGATTACCGAAGCGAAGAAGCAGGTCCAGCCCAGTTTACAAAAACTCGATCTCGGCGCGAGGGCAACTGCCGCGCTGAAACTGAATCGTAACCTGCCACAAACGATTCGCGTGGACGCCGACACGGACGGGATCCGTCTACGCGGAACGGTTCGCACTTCGGAGGAAAAGACATTAGCGGAGCGCATCGCCCGTGACACGCTCCCTAAAGAGGCAAAACTGCGTAACGAACTTGAGGTCACCAAGTGAACGTAACGGGGATGAAACATCCCCGTTACGTCTTCCCGGTAGCCATAGATTTGTCCGCGACCAGGATGAAAGGCTTTCCTTTTTCCGTCGGTTTCCAGCCTTTATTCATCGCCTGGCGTATATATGCCTCCACTACCGCAGGCGTTACGGAGATTGTGTATGCCCCAAACCATTTGCCATCCTTATCGTCGGGGGGCGAATTGGTGGGAGCCATAACAGACGTATCCACAATCAGCGAGGACATACCTCCGTCCGTTACCGGTTCAACAGCAACGGTCATGTTATACTCCCGCTCCCCGCGTGTCCGCCAGCGGTACAGCACATCGTCAACGACAATAGAACGTGAGCCTTTTTTCGGCATCGCCATAAACGTTAATCCCCTATCCCTATATCGCTTTACAACCGCGAACCCTAAAGGTACACTGCATTAGACTACTTTGTGAACGGGTTCACAAACTCGTCCGGTCTGGAAAAGTCTGGAAATAGTATGGCATACGCAGGTGGATTTAGCGAGTTTATTAATCGGTTAGAGGCGGAAGGCGAACTGAGGCGCATTCGGACGCCCGTTGATCCTGTATACGAGATTACCGAGATCGCGGACCGGATGGTGAAATCAGGCGGTCCCGCGCTCTTGTTCGAGAACCCGAAGGGCAGTACGATCCCCGTCGCCATCGGGACGTTCGCGACAATGAGACGGATGAGTATGGCACTCGGCGTTTCCGATGTGGAAGAGATCGCGAAGGAGATCGAGACGTTGGTGCAATTGCCAGGCAACATGCCGCAAACGTTGCTCGGCAAAGCCGCATTGCTTCCCGGTCTTGCCAAAATCGGGCAGAACACCGCCCCGAAGATCGTCCGCGGTCCCGCTCCCTGTCAGGAGGTCGTGCAGACTGGCGATGCTGTCAATCTGCTCGAACTGCCTATACTGAAGTGCTGGCCCCTCGACGGCGGGCGTTTTGTCACCCTTCCGCTCGTTTTCACCAAAGAGGCACGCACCGGCAAGCGCAACGTCGGCATGTACCGCATTCAGATCTACGACAAAAATACTGCCGGGATGCACTGGCAGCGGCATAAAGTCGGGTCGCGACACCACGCGGAATACGAATCGCAGGGGAAGGATATTCCGGTCGCTGTTGCACTCGGCGGCGATCCAGCACTGACCTACGCCGCGACCGCCCCGCTCCCGGACATGATTGACGAAATGGTGTTCGCCGGATTCCTGCGCAAGGCTCCCGTCCAGTTAGTTCCTTGCATCACGCAACCGTTGGAGGTTCCCGCCGACGCGGAAATCGTCCTGGAAGGCTATGTGCCCGCGAATGAGAGACGCACCGAAGGACCTTTCGGAGACCACACCGGATTTTACACCCTGGAGGAGGAGTACCCTGTCTTCCGTGTCACTGCGATCACCCGGCGCAAGAGTGCGGTCTATCCGGCGACGATTGTCGGGCGACCGCCGATTGAGGATCAGGGATTCGGGAAAACCACGGAGCGTATTTTCCTGCCGCTCGTGCGCCTGTTCGTGCCCGAATTGATTGATTACAACCTCCCGGTCGAGGGCGTCTTTCATAACCTGTGCATCGTCAAGATTCGCAAGCGGTACCCCGGTCACGCACAAAAAGTAATGAATGCTATCTGGGGACTCGGGCAGATGATGTTCACCAAAATCATCGTGGTCGTGGATGAATGGGTAGACGTACAGAACCTGAATGAAGTCCTGTGGGTACTGGCAAACAATATTGACCCGGAGCGGGACACGATGTTCGTGAAGGGACCGATAGATGTACTCGATCACGCTTCCCGTACCAGCGGTTTCGGCTCCAAAATGGGCATTGATGCGACGCAAAAACTTCCCGAAGAAGGCTTCACACGCCGGTGGCCCCCGGTCATCGAAATGTCGGGCGATGTCAAAAAGAGGGTGGACTCCCTGTGGGACGAGTTAGGTTTGTAGCCGGGTCCCTGTCATCCATCAGTGGAGGGATGGCGCGTACCCGCCCCGACTAATCTTCGCCCGGTTTCCAGCGGTACGCGTGGGAGAGCAACTTTTCTTTTCCTGTCACTTTCCCACTCACTTTTGTGAGTCGGTACAGTTGAGCGTTGATCTTACCGGAACCTAACCGCTGAACGCGTGGTCGGAGTGAAATCTTTTGTCCCGGGACAGCCTTGCCCCAAAGCGTAGCCGTCAAGCGATCATTCACGAACGCGTAAACGATGTACACCGGTGCGTCTGTATCGTTTTTGAACCGCAGGTCTTTCGAACCATACGCGACTGTGGCATCGCGCCCCAGCGGCAAGTATGCAACCGGGCGGGAATGCGGATTGACCTGAATGATGTCCAGACCCGCAAGTGCCGCCGCATTGAATAGCGTTCCAGTCACCTGCGAGACTCCTCCACCGACTCCGGGCACTTTCTTCGCATTCACGAACACGGGAGCCTCTTTGTAGCCCTTCGCCTTCGTCCGGCGACCGACGACCTCGTTGAGCGAGAACGTTTCCCCCGGTGAAAGCAAGGTTCCGTTGATGTCCTCCACCGCAAGGGCAATATTCGTGTCCCGTGCCTCCGTCCCCGACGCCGTTGTGGAAAACTGCGCCAGCCTGCCATTGATCCCTTTCAGTCGTTCGGCAGTCAGGACCGGAGGCTTCTTGTCGAGCGACACGTTGAACCGAACCGTCGCCGGGTTCGCGCTGACGGCGTTCGTGATCCTCTCAGCGGTAGTCGCCACATTGAGAGATCGAGCCGACTGCCCCGGCTTGATCGAGAATGCGCCCTTATCAATCACCGGGCGGGCATTCACTCCTTCCGCCTGGAATGTTTTTGAGATAGAACCAAGAGCATCTTTCAATCTCGCTTTGTCTACCGAGAATCGCACCGGGGATTGCGATGCCAAAGCAAAGCCGAGTTCCTTACGCGTTCGTTTCACCGACTTGACGCCATCCGTCAGCAGTATCGTGACGGCGAGGCGTTTTGCAGAGTCAGAGTCTGATACAGGCTTAGATTCGGGTTTAGCGGGTGATTGCGCCGTAATAGGTGAAGGGATGGCAAAGAGGGTCGCGAAAATCGCGGCAGTAGACAGGTATAAATTTCGTTTCATTGTTTTCGGGGCGGGATAACAAGCCGCCAATCTCCTTGTTACCCGTTCACATTTCGGCGGAAACATTTACCGGACGATATAATAAGACCGAAAGGAATCCCCACGTTTATGCGTTCCACGCACGTTATCTTGTTTTCGCTTGTTACAATGCTGTTGTCTCCCGGTACGATTCACCTTGCTGTCGCGCAAGACACTTTGCCGTCGATTTCTCCCACCACAGAAGACCCGAAAGCTGCTACACTCCGAAAGCAGATTCAAGGCTATTACAACGAGATGGATAAGGCAACTGAGCGTCTGGACATGGATGGTGGATTCAAATACATCGCACCAGATTGCAAAGTCATTCTTCGTGATGGAATGAAGGTCAATGTCAAAACTCTCAAAGAAACATCATCAATGATATATCGCAGGTCAATCAAGACACAAATCAAAACTGAAATCACGCAATTTATGATGAAAGGGGAGACTGCGACAGTGGAGACGCGTAGCACTTCCTTGATGCGACTCCGCGGTGATAATGGAATTGAAAGCGATTTGGATGCAGTTGGTCAATCGCGAGACTTCTGGATGAAAACGAAAGGTGGCTGGCGAATAAAGCAAAGCCGTGAAACAGACCGTACTCTCAAAATCAACGGACAAATCATTCAAGAGTAGTTTCACTGCAAATTTCAAATCGCCTTCGGGTACAATTTATGGCGCATCAACTAGCGCAGAATACCCGGAGGCGACATTGTATGAAGTTTTTTATTGACTCGGCGAACCTGGATGAGATTCGGCAGGTAGCCGAAATGGG
>JACMIS010000898.1 GCA_014381035.1 Armatimonadota bacterium | reverse complement strand
TATCGGAACGGTTCCCGAACCAAAGCGACCCACCGCATTGATAATCGCCGGTGCCCTGATAGCTGTCTTCGCCGCAGGGACCGTGGCACAAACGCTCGTGTGGCGCAACTCGGAGACACTGTATGCTAACGCCATCAGGGTCAACCCACGTAGCGCACAGTCGCACAGCAACTATGGCTTGGTGCTGTCCGATAAAAAAGATTTCGGGGGCGCGTTGCGACATGCCCAACTCGCCGTAAAAAGTGCCCCGACGCGGGCAGAACTGTACAACAATCTCGGGATCGCGTTCGCGGAGCGGGGGAAGCTGCCCGAGGCTACTGCCACGTTCCGGGAGGCGATCCGGCTCAAGCCGGAAGACGCGCAATCGCACTATCATCTAGGCGTCGCGCTGGCGGATGCCGGAAACCTCGCGGGCGCGGCTCCGGCGTTCCGCGAGGCGACCCGATTAAACCCCGCGCTCACCGAAGCGTGGTACCGACTCGGCACGACACTGGGCAAGACCGGATCTATTTCCGAAGCTATCAACGCCCTGACGAAAACGCTCGAACTGCGCCCCGCCGACATTGAAGCCCGCTTCATTCGCGCCGTGCTTCTCGGTAACGAAAAGCGCAATGCCGAGGCAGAGGCGGACTTCGCGGTAGTGGTGCAGCAAGCTCCGAAATATATCGAAGCGTGGTATTCGCTCGGCAGAATTCAGGTTCGCATGGGCAAGTCGGCGGAAGCACGCAAAGCGTTCGAGCAGTGTCTGCGCCTCGACCCGACAAACGCCCAGGCAAAATCGGAATTGGCGCGGATAGATGTCGAGTAAGAGTCGCTCGTCACACCAGTAATCGGGGAATCAACGGTAACGCCTGTTCCACGATGCTGCGCTCCTCCGGCGTCAGATTCCCCAATCGTAGCGCAATCGCTTCATTGATGGCTTCGCGTCCCTCCCGAAGTGCCGTGTTCCCCCGCTCGGTCCGGACGAAATGAAACTTGCGTTTATCGCTGACCCCGAGCGAGCGATGAATCAATTCCTTGTCTTCCAATTCTTTCAACAAATGACTCAGTGTCGACGGCGGAGTCCGCAGTAGATGCGCCAACTCCTGTGGGCTGTCCCCTTTATCGAGCAATGCCAGTAGGACCAGTGCTTTTTGATGGAGCCCATACTGTGCCATCACCGGGGCGGCATGATCGAAAACTTCGTTCAAGAACGCCCATGTCACCTGTACAAATTCCCAACCGGTGACTCCCGCTTTTTTGTCCATAATCAATTACTTCCTAAATAGAATAGTTTCTTTTTGGAACTATTTCCACCCGATACATCTTTGTTATATCAGGAGGCGAAAATGAACGTTTTTCTTACGGGTGGCACGGGGTTGTTGGGCATCAACACGGTGAACGAACTGCTGAAACGCGGGCACGATGTCGTTGCGGTGGTCCGGGACGTGCAAAAGGCACGACGGGTGTTGCCGACAACGGAGCGTATCTCGCTTATCGAGGGGGATATGGAAAACGCGGACGGCTGGATTTCCCGATTGGAAGGGACGGACGCGCTAATACACGCCGCTGCCTATTTCAGGGAGGCTTTCGGGGTCGGTGATCACGCGGCGAAGTTGGAGGCGTTGAATGTCAAACTTCCCGTACGGCTGGCGAAAGCGGCGTCGGAATACGGGCTTCGAAAAACGATCCTCATTTCCAGTAGCGGGGTGGTTTACCCGCGAGCGGACGGTTCCCCGAGCGACGAGACCGACACACCGCGAAACAATGTGCCGGAGAACGCCTACTTCGAAAGCAAAGTGCGGATGGAGGAGGCTTTGAAACAGATCGCCCCACAACTCAACAATACACTGATCCTGATTCGTCCCGGCTGGATGTTCGGTCCCAACGACCACGCGCCGACTGCGGCGGGGCAGTTGGTCATCAACCTGCTCCGCGACGGTTCGTTGCAACTCACTGGTGGTACCCCGACGCACACGGCAGACGCCCGTGATGTGGCAAACGGAATCGTTTCCGCGATGGAAACCGTGGATGGCTTCGAGATTTTCAATGTCGCGGGCAATCCCTTGACCGCGATCGAAACCATGAAGATTGTCGCCCGCGAAGCCGGGAATGGCAAGGTCCAGGAAGTGCCCATCGGAGCCGCCCTTTTTCTCAGTGCTCTGTTAGAGCCGATATCGCGATGGCAGAAAAAGCCGAACCCCATCCCACGCA
Organism: Armatimonadota bacterium; assembly: GCA_014381035.1. Next base: position 12,184 of record JACMIS010000898.1, on the reverse strand, counting down.
TCGGCGTGTTGACATTGCACCGGGGTGTGCCCGTCTCCTCGGAGAAAGCGAAGCGACAACTCGGCGTTTCCTTTCGCCCGTTCGAAGAGACCGCCCGCGACACAATTCCTTTCATCCGCACTGCCTTCGCCAAGGAGATACAGAAGTGATGTGTGACTACGCCGCGTCGGTGGTTTCGTTCGCGGCGGTGTAAGCGTCAAGAAATGTATCGTGCAGCAGAAAGACACGTCTCAGTCGGGTGATTTCCAGAGTTTTCATGATAAAGGGTTTGCACGCGACAAGATGCACATTGCCCGCGCGCTCTTTTACGATTTGCGACGCGGTGACGAGGCAGGCAAGACCGGTAGAATCAACGAAGGAAACCTCACCCATGTGGACGACTACATGCTTGGACGTGGGTTCCGCGAGTACCGGATCGACCGCACTGTTGAAGCTTTCAATATGGTGAAACTCCAACTCGCCCCGCAATAAAATATAAACGACAGATCCTTGAGCACGAACGGACAGACTGAACTCCGACTCCGTGTCCGATTCCTGCCCCGCCGCGTCCGCGCCGGAACGCGACATAAACGTTTCCAAAAATTCTTGTATCAATTCCGTCATAAGTCACAATACGCTTCCAAAGTCGATCCACTACAGTGTTGTGAACGGTATATCAACAAGATTCGTGCCAGCGAGTTTAGTGTAGTGCGCTTGTCAGCCAGTCGGGTAGTTCGTCGTCGGTAGTCGCCGCGCTGGGGCGGGGCGGTTGGTCGTTCTCCTCAAGAAGGAGGTTCAGGTCACCGTTCGCGTGATGTGCCTCTTGTTCGGAAACGTAAGCGACAACGGTCTCTCGTTCGTTTGGCGAAATGGATATGACAGATACCGAATCGCTGTTCCACCCGAAGTCGCGTACCGAATGCACATCGCGAAGATAGCGCGCTGTCGGGGCGTGTAGCTCTCGCGAAAACCGGTCGGCAGGCATGTCAGGCGGAATATCTGCCAGCAGGTGCAGATGATCGGCGACTCCGCCGACCCCATGTACCCGTATATTCAACGTTTCCGCATAGCGCGTGATATACGGACCTAACTTCGCTATCGCCGCAGGCGTCAGTTGCCCCACCGCTATACTCCAGCGGAAGTGCAGCAAAATCTCGACTCCGGGATTACGACGGACAGGCATGAGTTTCTCCAGGGGGCAGATTGTTGGGTAGTTAGGGGTTGGGAAGCATATCGACCTATTCCCTAATCACCCAATCACCCAACAACTTAACAGCCTAATCACCCAGCATAGCCAGACGGCTGGCGACGGTGTTTACGTCCTTGTCGCCGCGCCCGGACAGGTTCACGACCACGATCTGGTCGGGCGTCATGGTTTTTGCCAGTGTTTTCAGATACGCGAACGCGTGCGAGGTTTCGAGTGCCGGAATGATCCCCTCACACCGCGATACCCAGCCGAACGCATCTAACGCTTCGGCGTCGGTCACGGAAACATACTCGGCGCGTCCGCGGTCCTTGAACGACGAATGCTCGGGACCGACGCCGGGATAGTCCAGACCTGCGGAAATGCTGTGCGCTTCCTGAATCTGACCGTGTGCGTCCTGCAGTAGATAGGTTTGCGAGCCGTGAAGAACGCCGGGACGCCCTTTGGTCAGGGTCGCCGCGTGCCGCTCGGTGTCCACGCCCTCGCCCGCCGCCTCGACACCGATCAGTCGCACCGATTCGTCGCCGATGAAAGGATAGAAGATGCCCATCGCGTTGGAACCGCCGCCGACGCACGCCACGACGGCGTCGGGGAGCCGCCCTTCGCGCTCGATGGTCTGCCGCCGTGCTTCCTCGCCGATCACCGCCTGGAAATCGCGCACCATCATCGGGAACGGATGCGGACCCGCGACCGAGCCGATGATATAGTGCGTATCGCGGACGTTCGCCATCCAGTCACGCATGGCGTCGTTCATGGCGTCCTTCAGGGTTTGCGTGCCGGAGATCACCGGACGAACTTCCGCGCCCATAATTCGCATCCGGAAAACGTTCAGTGCCTGCCGCTTCACATCTTCCGCGCCCATGTAGACCGTACAGGGGAAGCCGAACTTCGCGCAGACCGTCGCCGTAGCCACGCCGTGTTGCCCGGCTCCCGTTTCGGCGATGATGCGCGGTTTGCCCATGCGCCGCGCTAAGAGGATCTGACCGATGGTGTTGTTGATCTTGTGCGCCCCGGTATGGCACAGATCCTCGCGCTTCATATAGATCTTCGGACCGCCCAGTTCGCGCGTTATATTCGCCGCGAACGTCAGCGGGGTTTCGCGCCCAACGTACTCCTTGAGAAGCGAAGCAAGTTCAGCACGAAACTCAGGGTCGGCTTTGGCGCGTTCATACTGCTCGGCGAGTTCGTCGAGGGCAGGGATCAACGTTTCGGGAACATAGCGTCCGCCGAACCGCCCGAAGTTTCCGAGGGCGTCGGGTTCGGAGGTAAACGGTGCGGGAATCGTAGCGGTAGACATAAAATTAAACGGTGTCCGTTTCTAAAGACAGTCGCGGGCAAATCGCGTCTGAGCATTGTATCGCACACACAAACCATTTACGGCTACCCAGCTTCCTCTTCTTCCCATCCAAATTTCGCCCACGTTTTTGGGAAGCGTTGTGGCAAGTCCTCTTCGGTCCAACGGTCGCCGCGCGGTTCGGTCTCCTCCGCTTCGGGTTCCTCTCCCGACTTCGGAGGAATATCGTACAGATCTGCCCCCGTCTTCGCTTCGTATACCTCCGCTGCAACGTAGAAAAATCCCTCGAAATCCGGCTCGGTATCATTAGCAGTCTCGATAATTTCCGCCAGGCTATCCGGGTCGCACACAGATTGCTCGAACGTTTCGCGCCCTTGTGCGAGAAGCCAGCGGCGGAAATACTCGAACGCGTCGTCGGAACAGCCGCCACTGATGATGTACGCGACGCCCCACAGGTCCCAATGATTCGATTGCCGGTGAACCGTGTGCATGACGGTGTCAAACGCGACGATCTCCTCGGAGGACAATGTTTCCAACAGCGTCGTCAGTTTTGCCGATTGTCGGTCGTTCACGTCCTCGTCCACGATGCCTGGTGGTGACCCGTCACTAGACTGCTCGACGATGTCCCAAAACACGTCTTGGGTCACCGCTTTACTTCCTCCCATATCTGGCGTGGACCATCGAAAACGATACGTGGGAGGTTCAATACGTCCCTGCCGACAATGCCGTATGGCAAATCAGCAACGGCGTAGTTGCCTGTAAAGGTTTTGCCGATGAGATGAAGTTTCAATAGAACTAGTTTCGCGTCCTCCCCGCCGCCACCGAAGCCGCTCAGACCAAAACCCGCCGAAGCAACGTCCGACTCCTCGACGCCCAATTCGGATAGTGCCGCGTGCGGGACAATTGTAATGTCGGCACCGGTGTCTATCATCATGCGGATGCCACCTACTTTTTTCATGTTCGCTAAGTGGGTCAGTTCAACGATGGCAACCGGGATCGGGGGGTCAGAGAGTTCGCTGTCATATGCGGGCATCGCCTTCCCCCATCTCCTTAACGAACAAGTAAGCCTTGGAGGGATCGGCGAGGCGGGGGCTACGAATATGGATCGCACCTCCCCGGTGGGGCATTGTTACCGCGAAAATTTGCGGCATCCCTGTACGGTATTCTCGGCTTCCACTAATTCTTCGGGAATAACAACATACACTTTGGCGCGGGGGCGGACTTGCACGTCGTCAACGAACCGAATGTTGCCGTTCTCGTCGATTACCGCCTCAAAAGTCTGTACGGGCATTCGGTTTCCTCCGCTTCATTTTACCGCCTATCAGAACCCGTCGAGCGACAGCCACTTGCGGTTGTCGCGGGCGAGCAGTTCGTCGGCGGCTTCCGGTCCCCACGTCCCGGCGGCGTAATTCGGGAAGTCCACCGGGTCCTGATTCCAGTAGGCGAGTAGCGGGTCCACCACGCGCCACGCGGCGTCGATCTCGTCCTCACGCATGAACAGCACCGCGTCGCCGTTCAGCGCGTCGAGTAGCAGGCGTTCATAGGCGTCTTTGAGCGGGACTTTGAACGCCTCCCCATAAAGCATGTCAAGTTCGACCGGGATCAGATCGTTCAGCGTACCAGGCTTTTTCAATTCCACAATCAGCGAGATCTCGGCGTCCGGCTGGATGCGCAGGCGCAGGATGTTCGGCTCCGGGCGGCGCGTCGACCCGCGAAACAGCGGCAATGGTGCCCCTTTGAACTGGATCAGCACTTCGGTCAGCTGCTTGGGAAGCCGCTTCCCGGCGCGGATATAGAACGGCACCCCCGACCACCGCCACGACTCGATACTGAGTTTCGCCGCCATGAACGTTTCCGTACACGACCCGGCAGGGACGCTCGGTTCCTGCGCATAGCCGGGGACCGATTCGCCGTTGGGACCGTGCCCCGCGCCGTACTGCCCGCGCACCGCGTGGTAGTTATTCAAGGGGCGCATTGCGTCCAGGACTTTCGCTTTCTCCTGCCGGACGGCGTTCGCGGCGAACGAGTTGGGCGGTTCCATCGCAAGTAGCGAAATCACCTGAAGCGCGTGCGATTGCACCATGTCGCGGGTCTGCCCCATCGCATCGAAGTACCCGCCCCGATTGCCGACGCCGAGTGTCTCCGCCACCGTGACCTGTACCTGATCGATGTGGTTGCGATTCCAGAGCGGTTCGAACATTGAGTTGGCAAAGCGCAACACCGACACATCCTGCACGGCATCCTTGCCGAGGTAATGGTCGATCCGGTATACCTGGTCCTCCTTGACGACTTCATGGAACTGATTGGTCAACCGTCGCGCCGAATCGCGGTCCGTCCCGAACGGTTTTTCGGCGATGATGCGCGTCCACGGGGCGTGCGATGATGCCTGCGTCACCAATCCGTCCTGATGCAAGTGCCGCAGAATATCGGGCACGAGTGCGGGCGGGGTCGCGAGATAGTACAGATGGTTCCCGAACGTCCCCCGCTCGCCGTCCACCCGCGCCAATTCGGCTTTCAGGCGGTCGTAGCCTTCGGCATCGGTGAAGTTCGCGGCGACGAACGAGGTGAGTTCGATAAACTGCTCCATCCGGTGCTCGGCGCGTTCGTTTTCGGGGATAAATTCCTGAAGTGCGGCGCGAATGAACTCGTGATAATTCGGGGTTTTCTTGTCCGGCAGAGCAAATCCGACTACCGCGAATCGCTCCGGCAAACTATTCGCATTGAACAGTCGAAACAAAGCGGGCAACAGTTTGCGCCGGGTCAGGTCCCCGGTCGCGCCGAACAGGACAAATGTGCAGGCAGTTAAAGGCATAAGGCTTGGCTTCCGTGGTGTCGCATTCACGCGCCCCGGATAGCATACCCGATGTCATAATGGTTTGTTGCGAAGGCACCATGTGAGTTACAAACTACGCTCCTCCCACGTTCCGCGAACCGAAGGGTAATCGTGACCGTCCGGGAACCATCATGTCAGGAAAAAGACGGAGAAACGCCGCCGTGGAACAAATGACCCGCTGCGTTTCCGATGTGCCACTGTGTTACCGCTTTGACCGGTTATCCATTGGGGTCGAAGGTAATACGCTGACTGGATGCTGTCGGCTTACCTCCCTTGCTCCCGGCTTGCCAGCGGTACCCGGCACAGGCTTTCAGAACCGCCGCGTCCACATCCGGGTTGCCCGACGAACTGACGATCCGGTATGACGTAGATCCGTTCGCCTTGATCGTAAACTCAACCGTCACTTTTTTCGGGTGGGTCGCCTTTAACTCATTCGTAATCTCTGGTTGCTTTTGCGCGAGAATCTTCGCACTGACTATGGAATCGATATGGGGGTTGTCAATCTTTTCCGGGAGCCCATTTCCTGTTGACGCGGAGACGGAGCGAGTCCCCTTCGGGTCCTTGCCATCCGTAGCCTGGAACGTTTTATTGTATCCATCACGAACGCCGGTCTTCGAGGACACAATGTCCGCCACGCCGCCGCCCGCCACTACCGGAATAGCGGCACGTTGGGCACCCTCTGCGTGACCGGTCCCTTTGATCTCGGCATCCCTGCCCTTGTCGGCAGCACTGTTTATTCCGAAGTCACGGACGCCATTCGCACCACTGCCGGCAACGACACCCGAAGCGGGGTTGAGCGACAGACGGTTTTCGCCGCCAAGATTGCCTCTGGCTTGGGTACTGCCACCTTCGCCGCCCGACAGATTCATGGTGCCGCCACGTGCTTTGACGGGAGCACCCTCACCGCCACTGCCAACGCCTGTAGCCACGATGCCGGAGGTGCGCGACATACCGCTTCCCGGCGCACCCTTACTGTTAGCGATCCCCCGGACACGGACATCATATGCTTCGCCAGTCGGACCACCCGCGTCGGACTGCATCAGAGAAGTCTTGCGTGCGCCCATATTCGGACCGGAAAGTATTCGCAATGTGGGACCGGAGATCACCCCCGAGGTCGTAGGTATATCATTCGAGTTACGCGGCTCGCTAACCAGGGCGGCTACCCCGGATGGGCTTGCTCTGTTTTCGACGCCGGTTCGACGATCTGGTGCGCTGGTTACTTGCCGATTCATTACGCCAGATGCGCCGAATTCACCGCTTGCGATGTCGGGTGTACCGATTGCCACCCCCTCGGCGACGCTCGGGCGGGGAGTACGTTTTCTACCCGCAAGAGAGGCAGTGCTATCGGCGGGTAATGGACCGGCGATGCTGGTGTTGATTTCGGTCGTCATGCTATTACGTTGCGCGGGAGTCGTGACCGTGCTGGTCGCCACCGCAGCACCGGTCCTGCGGCTGCTTGCCGTCGTCTCCATGACGCGGGCAGTCGCGGCTTGTACCGCCTGTCGCGGTTCCATCGTGGCGGTGTCTACCGGGTCCTCGACTGGCTGAATCACCGGTGCCACCGGTTCTACTTCCGGTGTTTCCGGCACGTCAGGTGGCGGCGGGGTCGGTTGCAACACGATTCTTGGTGTCGGCTCGCTTCGTCGTACCGGAGTGTGATCTACGGGTCGGCTCGAGGGCGGGATTTGTCTTGGCTCCGGCTTGCGCTCGGGATTATTTTTCGGTTCGATTTGCGCTATCGGTGTCGGGGTTGGCGTCGCGACTGTGTCGGGCGTCGGGGTGACCTTGGGATCGACAGTGATGATACGTATGACGGGACGGTCCCACGTTTCAGAGAGCGGTTTCTCCTCCATACCCCGTGCGGCACCGATGAGGAACATCACGTTCACCGCGATGGATATAGTGGAAGCGATCATCAGTCGCTGACTTTGATTGCGCTCGAAAGTCAAGGCGAGGTCGCCGACAGGGGAATCATGATTGGGGCGCGTCTTTTCTGCCATAATCGTCTTGAATACTCCGTTCCTCGCTGCACCGCTTTCTCGTATGGCGAGAAAGCGGCGGTATTATGCCGGGAGAAAAACGGGTTCCGATCTCCCATTGCTACCCGACGCCCGGTTTGACCTTGCTCGGCTGCAACGGCTTCACATGGGGGAAAATAAATCCACGGCGCGGTGACATGGGTAGAGCGGCGAAACTGAGTGTATGACTTCTTGGAACAGATCCGGGTATACTGGCACCGATTATGGGGAGGCTATAAACATGATGCACGCTCAACTTGCTGTTTTTGATATGATCGGGACCACGGTCGCAGATGGCAACGCGATCCACCGTTGCCTCGGCGAAGCCCTGAAAGCCGTCGGTATTCCGGTGACGCACGGTGCGCTGAAGGCACTGATGGGGGTCGCCAGACCGCAGGCGATCCGGCTATTGATCGAGTACACCCCGCAAGAAGCGGCGGAGCGTGGCAATGATGACTACGACGACAATGCTCTGATTGCCCGGATTCACGCCGATTATTTCGACCGTCTCCTCCGCTGCTATCAATCCGGTCCGGATGTTTGCGAGGTTCCCGGCGCGACCGCGACTTTCCGCGCCTTGCGTGAGGAGGGTGTAAAGATCGCGGTCGACACCGGTTCGCCGCGCCCCCTGGCGGATGCCCTCGTGGGACGGCTCGGATGGGCGGATGCGGGACTGATTGACGCCGTAGTCGCGAGCAATGAAGTGCCGCTCGGGCGCCCCGCCCCCGACGCGATATTTCGCGCTATGGAGCTGACCCGCGTCTCGGAGGCCCGATCTGTCGCCCGTATCGGTTCCAGCCCCATAGACCTGCGTCAGGGGGCGGCGGCGGGGTGTGGCTGGGTGATCGGGATCGCCGGACAGAATCTCGATGAGCCTGCCGAGTGGGAAGGCACCTATTACACCCATCTCGTGCCGACTATCGCCGCCGTGCCCGCCTTTTTAAGCGTACCACTGTAGCCGTTACAAATCTTTCTTGCCGCCACTCGGTACGGTCGCGCCGGGTGTGGCGGCTTCCTGCTTCGTCGCGGTGATCGCGTGCCCGCCGAATTGATTGCGTAAGGCGGCTATGAACTGTCCTTGATACGATTCGTCCTGTCGGGAGCGGAAACGCATCTGCAGGGCGAGCGTGATCACGGGAAGCGGTACGGCTCGGTCTACAGACTCTTCCACCGTCCATCGTCCGGTCCCGTTGTCGGCGATGTCGTCCGCGATACCTTCGAACTCCTGACCATCGGCGGTGAAGGCGCGCTCGGCAAGTTCGAGAAGCCACGACCGCACCACGGAGCCTTTGTTCCAGAGTGCGGTCACTTTAGCCAGGTCCAGATCGAACTCTTTCGCGGCATGAAGGAGTTCAAACCCTTCCGCATACGCCTGAAGCAAGCCGTACTCGATGCCGTTATGCACCATTTTCGTGAAGTGCCCCGCACCGACCGGTCCTACATGAGCGTAGCCACCATCCGTTGCCAGGTCTTTGAGGGCGGGCTCGAGCGCGGCGAACGCTTCGGGGTCGGCACCAACCATCAAACAGTAGCCGTTTTTCAATCCCCAGACACCGCCCGACGTGCCGCAATCGGCGTAGTGGACCCCGTGCGCTTCTAACTCTTTGGCGCGGCGCAGTGTATCCTTGTAGTTTGCGTTGCCGCCGTCCACAATAATGTCACCTGGCTTCGCGGTAGCGGCAATCTCGGTGATCGCACTGTCCGTGATCGGTCCGGCAGGCACCATGAGCCAGAATACTCGCGGGCTGGACTTATACAAACCGGCAAGTTCGCCCGCTGTCGCAACAGTCGCGGCGATCCCCTGCCCCTCGACCAATTCGCGGGTCTGCGCCGACGGGTCCGCACCATACACCATGTGCCCACGCTCCGCAAGACGGACCGCCATGTTGCCGCCCATACGCCCCAAGCCGATAAAACTAATTTCCAAGCCGCTACCTCCGGGAGTTGTTGCCGTAGTGTACCCAAACGGCTTTCGTTATTGTTTCTTTTTCTTTCTGTCCTTCGCGGACGGCACCAACGAGGCGTTGGTGCCGTCCGCGAAGGACAAAAAGAAAAAGTGCCCCGACTTTCCGTAAAAAAGTCGGGGCAAGGGAGGATAGTGAAAGAGCGGCACAAACGTACCGCTCTACGTATTGGTTATGGTTGTGTCGGCGTCATTCCCGAACCTGCGTTTGTCGTCTCATTCGGCTTGCGACCGAGCAAGAGCGACAAAAGATCGTTGATATTCGGACCGCTGCTTGCCTGTCCCAGCGTGATACGGGCATCCAGAGCGCGATTGATCTTATCGAACGAGTCCGCGTAGTGTGCCGTGGTATACGTATCGAGCGTCGGGATCGATTTCGCCGTCGCCAGTTTTGTCTTCATCCCGCGCAGTTCGTTCCACGCCAACATTTGCGCGTCCGCGTTTACGCCGCCTTTGAGCGCGACATCGATCATCCGGTCCACATAAGCGCGTTGCAGATTGCGCCGGAGCGGATTGACGCTGGTCTTTGCCGGGATTTCCGCCCACACATTGCTACCGACCGTCTGGAATAGGTACGGCAACGTGACCGGTTTTTCTTTCTCCGACGCCTTGTATTCGTTGTTGGCAATGCGGGAAAGCATCGTAGACGAGAACAGACGGCTCAGTGCCGTGCGCTGAATGCCGGAAAGGCGATCCAGCATGGGGACCTCATCAGCACCGAATCCGGTCGGATCGGATGCCAACTTGGAGTAATATCGCTTGGGTACCGGTATCGCATCGGGCGCGAATACATTGGTGACCAGCATCGCCAGTGCCTGTCGCTGAGTCGCGGCAGATACGGTAGACAGTGCCGGCTTCTCGTTCATGTCACCCCGGTGCGCATGCGAGATGTTTTGCCCGCCGATGAACCGGGTCGCGTAACCCGCGCTTCGGGAGTACATCCCGAGCAGGATGTTGAAGTCCTGTGTGAACTCCCAGTACGACTCGCCGTTTTTCGGAACTCTCTTGTCGAGCGTCGCCAGTAATTTGCGTGACAACGCCATCGCTTGCTTCTGGTACTCCAAGTTATCCTTGCCCATATCGAAACGAGCGACATCCGGATCGAAGTTATCCGCTACCTCATCCGACAGATACGCATGACCGGGTGCCCCGCTCTGTTTGGCGATTTGTGCCAGCGCGAACTTTTCCTCGTCCGGGGTTTTCGCCGCCGGGATCGGGGTGTATCCATACTCAACCGCCCATCGGTCGTAGGTGCCGATATTGGTCGCGTAGTATGCCGCGCCTTTTTTGTTGAGTGCCGCGATATTGAACGCGTTGTAATCCATCAAGGACGCGCCGATACCACCCTTATCCGTCGTCGCTTTATCGGCTAATTGTGCAAGAGTATATTCTTTCGAGGCGATAAAGTTGTGGCGGAGACCGAGGATGTGCCCGAACTCATGTCCGACCACCTCGATGATGAACTGATCGGTATACGCTTTCATATCCGTCGGCGAGAGCGTCCCGGTAGCCGATTGCGCGGCTAAGGCATGATAGCCGAAGTGTGCTTGCGACTTCGCCTCGTGAGCAAAGGAACAAGTGCGTGGATCAGCGTGGTTGTGTTTCGCCTGTCCGCTGAACGTCGAGAACGAAGCACCACCCGGTTGCGAAGTAGTAGCGGCAAGTTTCTGGCGCAACCGCTCTTCTTCCTGCGGAATACCCGCGCCATAGGCGAAGGCTTGCGCGGGATCCACTTCCTTCTGGTGCTCTACCTTGGTGAAACGGACAATACCCGCGTCCACCGTGATCGATGCGTTCAGTATCTGCCCGGTAATCGGGTTGGTGCGGAACCATGCGACCGCGTATGCTTCCTCGGGCGAGTGTACATAGCGGACGCAGTTGAATCGCATGTCCGCCGTGTCGCTCGGCGTATTCGGATCATTCGGGTCCGGGTTATCCGGCATCTGTTTGACGACGATAGCGTTCTTATAACCCACCTTCTCAAACGCCGAATTCCATACCAGAAACGCCTTCTCGAACGCGGGGCGGTACTCCTTCGGGATCGCGTTGTCGAGCCAGAAGATGATCGGCTTGACCGGCTCGGAAAGCGCGGCAGTCGGGTCCTTCTTCTTCAGATCCCAGCGCAGGATGTACCGGGTGAGTTGGTCCCGCTTGGCGTCGTCGTCGAACGACTGAAAGCCGGTCTCGAAGTAGCCGACGCGGTCATCGGATAGGCGCGGGGTATAGTCCGTCGCGCCGGGAAGCACCGAGAGGTTGTACACTACGGTGATCGGTGCCGAGCGCGGATCGGCGAGGGTCGCCGAAGAACCGCGCCCGCCACGTTGGAAGTGGTATTGCGTAGTAACGACGAGGTTTTCCGGAAAGTTTTTCATTTCCTTGATGAAGGTTTTGTCGCGGTCCATGCCGAAACCGCCCCCTGATCCGCCGAATAACCCCCCACCCCCAGACATGACCTGCGAAACCTGCGCGAGATCTCCCCGGAACAGATCCGACACGTCTATCAGCACCGATTTGCGGTCGGCTTGCTTCGCCTCGATCTTGAACGTCTGCAGGTAACCGTCGGCGAACGAACGCCGCACCGATTTGGCGATCTCGGGGTTCGCCGCGCGGTAGTAGAAATTCGGGATGGTGAAGAAGATACGGTCGTCGATCTTCTCCAACTTGAAAACAATATCGTTGATCGGTGTACCGGGAGCGAGCGGCAATCCGTACGGTCCCATTTCGGCGGTTCCAGTAGATGCCGTCGCCTGGAGCATCATCATCTTGCCGAGTTGGTCTTCCGGCAGTTCCGCGTAGATGGTATCTTTACCGGCTTCTTTTTTGCGGTAGAGCGTCACGAGACCGGGGATTTTCGTGAATCCTTCTTTTATCGTCTCGTCAATGGTCTTTTCTT
>JACMIS010000897.1 GCA_014381035.1 Armatimonadota bacterium | reverse complement strand
GAAATCAATCGGGGGAGAAAAAGGCATTATCCATTTTACGGCGACTTCACTGACAGTGCGACGAAGATCAAATGTCAGATACCTACCATGCGAAGAGCGACGGGCGGCGAAAGAAGTTTCGGCACACCGTCCGCGCCGACTTTGTAGACGGCGTGCCGTACCGGGGTCGTGCCCGACGCGTTGTACTCAATCTCGTATAAGAACCTCCCGGTCGGTTCCGCGATAAGTCGCCGGGAAGACATACCGACCGCGAAGCCACTACGGAACGTTCCGATGTGCTTCAGCCTCCCCGGTCCGATAATCTTGTATGCGGAGCAGGGCACCCTGCTTCCGGGGGCACCGTGGTATACGAACGGACGCGTGGGATGGGCGCATAAAATAGCCGGTCGGAAGTCGCCCGATTGCGGCGGCGGTAGGGACAAGTACGGGGGTGACCCGCCCCGCGCTTGAATCTGCCCCCGTGAATTTACCGGGCAAAGCCAGACGCGGTTCGAGGAGCCGCTGTTTAAAAACGCCGTGCGCCCGTCCGAACTCCAACCGGCGAACGTGCCGGGGTCTCGGTCGACCGATGTTGCCCGTTTAGATGAGCCATATCCGACCCAATAGCCGCCGGGATCGGCGACCAACGCACCACCTTTCGGCACGGAGTACCGCGAATAGTACGTGTGATAGTATTCGTTGCTACTCGAGACGGTACGGTTGTATGCCATCTTACCTCCCGGCACGAAAAAGAACTGCCACTCGCCCTTGAAGTAAAAATCCTCGTAATAAAACCCAAGGTCGGCAACGGCGTCGGACGGTTCGCGGCGCAGGCGACCGTCGGGAAGCACCCGCAGAAGAAAAACTCGGTTTCCCGCGTTCGGATTGTTTCCGGGGAGACCGGTCGGTGCATAAAGGCGCGAGCCACCGGGATGCATGACGAGATCGCCGACCGCAGCAGGAACCGTCAGGGTTTGTACCGGGGTGAGTTTTCCGCTCCGCTCGACGCGGTACGCACGAATGGCAGTGAATTTGCGGGCGGGAACCGGGTTTTCGTGAAAGGGGTAGCCGTCCCGGTCCGCACGGAATGCAGACGCGGCGTACAGGAAACGTCCCGACGGGTGCTTGGTCAGCAATAGACGTTCCAACGAGAGACCGGGGATTGTTATCCCTATCTTGCCTGGCAACGGTTCGATACGCCCGGTGTTTGGCGCGACGCGGTACCCGGCAATGTTGCCGTCGCTCGTGGCGACGTAAGCGAAAACCGTTCCGCCGGGTGACGAACGATTCTGCGACGGTGCCGCAGTTTCCGTCCGCCCGGTGAGGCAAAACACAACGAGCGCGACGCAAATAAGAATAAACACGGTGCGGCAAGCCATGAGCGCGATCCTTCCTCGATTGAACATAGAATACTACATAAGTAGTCTTATTGTCAAGCGATCAGGAGGGGGCACCGCGTCGCGTGACGACACCCGCCTTCACTTCCCAGATGGTCGCCGCGCTTCGCGCTTCTTCCGGCAAGGCTTCGGCTTCGGTGACGGTCAGGAAAGTCTGTTGTCCGCCGGTCAATGACAGGGCAAGGACTTCCTTGCGACGGCGTTCGTCGAGGTCGGAAAGCACGTCGTCTAAAAGCACGACCGGCGGTTCGCCGACCATTTCCTCTAGGAGGCGGCGTTCGGCGAGGCGCAGGGCGAGCGCGACGGTGCGTTGTTGCCCCTGCGACCCGTACAGCCGGACATCGGTCGCGACAACCGCGTCCGCGCCGACCCGGAACAGCAGGTCGTCGCGCTGGGGACCGAGGAGCGTGGAGCCACGGGCGAGTTCGTCCCGGCGAACCGCGGTCAACGCGGTACGAAACGATTCCGCGATGTCCGCTTCCGAAACCGCCCCTTCCGGAATCACGAACGACGGGCAATATTCTACAGTCAACGTCTCCGCGCCGTCGGTGATGCTCCGTTGCACGGTGTCCGCGTGCTGCGCAAGTTGCGTGATATACGAGCGGCGACGCTCCATCAGTCGCGCTCCATGCCGGATGATCTGCTCGGTCCATGTATCCAGCGCGTCGGCGGAAACCGACCCGAAACGAATATCCTTGAGCAGACGGTTGCGTTGCTCCAGTGCTTTGCGAAACTGGGCGTAGGCGATGAGGTACGCGGGCGAGACCTGCGCGATCTCGTAGTCCAGGAAGCGTCGCCGCTCGGTCGGGTCGCCGCGCACAATATCGAGGTCCAGCGACGAGAAAAACACGGCGTTGAGGTGACCGATCAGATCGGCGATGCGCGACTGCTTGCCGTGATTGATCTTGACCAGTTTGCGCTCCGCCGTGCTTTGCGGCGTCCCCGCGCCAATCGCCATTTCCAGCAGCGTGTCGCCGCTCCCGGTTTCCTTGACGACTTCGGCGACGATGCGGCACGCTTCCGCGCCGAAACGCACCATTTCGTTGTCGCGCCCCGCCCGCACGGATTTCGTGGTCGCGAGCGTACACACGGCTTCCAGCAAGTTCGTTTTGCCCTGTGCGTTGTTGCCGACAAAAACGTTTAGCCCTGCGCCGGGTTCGATGCGCAGGTGGTCATAGTTACGGAAATCGAAAAGCTCGAGACGAGAAACACGCATAACGGATTGTACACGATGGTAGTCCCGATAGGATGCGCCGAACGGTGCCTTGTTGCGCGGGTCGCTCTTCACGGCGGAGAATCCTCAAGGGATAGATAATCGCGCTTACAGTGGGCACTCAGCAGGTTTTCCGCTACTTTTTCTATAAAATGTTCCTGCGGGTTGTTCAAGAAGAACACTCCCACTACCGTTATTCTGGAGAAGCCGTATGAATTTTGAGTTACTAAAACGCCTGTGTGAAACGCCGGGCATCAGCGGTGCCGAAAGTCCGATCCGAAAGATCGTCGCCGAGGAGATGCGCCCGCTCGTAGACACGCTGACGGCGGATGTTATGGGGAATCTGATCGGCGTCAGAAATGGGGCGACGGACGGTCCCCGCGTCATGATCGCCAGTCACCTGGATGAGATCGGGTTCCGCGTCCGGTTCATCGACGATAAAGGCTTCATCCGCGTGCTGCCCGTCGGGGGTTGGGACCCGCGCAACATGGTTTCGCAACGCGTCCACGTGCATGGCTTCTCCGGGCAGATTCTGCGCGGTACGTTGATGCCGGGAACAAAGCCGACACACCTGCTATCTCCCGAAGAAGCAAATAAGCCCGTAAAAATCGAGGAGTTTTTTGTGGACCTCGGTTTGCCCGCCGACCGGATCAAGGAACTGGTCGAGGTCGGCGACATGGTGACGATGGACCGTACTTGCGAACAGATCGGCGACACCGTCACCAGTAAATCGCTCGATAACCGGCTCAGTGTCTTCATCATGATCGAAGCCCTGCGTCAACTTCAAGGCAAATCGATAAACGCCAGCGTTCTCGCGGTGGCGACCACGCAGGAGGAGGTCGGTTTACGCGGGGCGACCACCGCCGCCTACGCGCTACAACCGGACATCGGTCTGGCACTCGATGTCACCCTCGCCGTGGATATTCCCGGAACCCCGGATTCCGATTCCGTAACCAGACTCGGCAACGGTACGGCGATCAAGATTTCCGATTCGTCGCTGATCTGTCACCCGAAGTTAGTGCGCCACTTCCGCGACGTTGCCGAAACAAAGAACATCAAGTATCAGTTGGAACTACTGCCGCGTGGCGGCACAGACGCAGGCGGCATTCAGCGCAGTCGCGGTGGCGTTCCGTCTTTCACGCTCTCTACACCGACACGCTACATCCATACGGTGAACGAGATGGCGCACGTGGCGGATATCCAGGCGGGTATTGATCTCCTCGCCGCCTATCTGGAAGAGGCACACACGCGCCGATATGGCTACGAAGACGATCTCTGAGATGTTTCTTTTTTGTTTGTCCTTCGCGGACGGCGCCAACGCATCGTTGGATCGGTTTCACCTGCGGTGCTCT
>JACMIS010000896.1 GCA_014381035.1 Armatimonadota bacterium | reverse complement strand
GCGTGCCTCATCGGGCAATACCGGTATCTCCATACCCGCAACGTCACACTCCTTGGAACGCGGTGTCGGGGTGAAACTCTTTATCGCTGTTGCTCGTTCTGCAATTAGTATACTCATCTTAAACGCTCCCTTTTTGAAATCTGTTTGCCATCTAATTGCGCGTGTCTTATCCTCTTTTATTATATCGTGGCCGTGTTTTGCTGTCACGGAATCGCAATAGTTCGAGCAAAAAATTGTTTGCCATATAAAAACTGTTTGCCCTCGCGCAAGAGACTACACCACCAATGAGAAAAACGGAAAGGGAGGAACATCTTTGTCCGAATGCCTGATGCTGATTGTTCGGCTTTGTGCGGGCGATTCGCTGTGCTTATAATCCCGGCGCGAAAAATTGTGCCGGATTTCACAATGTCCTACGGGGCGGCAGGAACGGCTATCGTGTATCATACACAAAGGGAAAACCGGTGATCCGACCGCCTCCCGACGCACGAAATGTTTGCTTCCACCCGATCCTTAGACAAACCCGTCGAACCCGATGCACCGGAATCGCCCGCACCGCGAACCGGATTATCGGCGTTCGTGTCGCGTTTCGCATGGTTCGTCTTGTTCTACAACCTGTTCGTCATCATCGTCGGGACCGTGGTTCGAGCCACGCGTTCCGGCGACGGTTGCGGGGCACACTGGCCCCTGTGTGACGGCGAGTACATCCCGACCGCGCCGTCTATTGCCCGCGTTATCGAATACACGCACCGACTTGTTTCCGGGCTGGACGGTTTATTTGTTCTCGCGCTCGTCGGGCTGGGTTTCGCCGTCTTCTGGCGGCAAAAGAACCATCCGGTCAAGGGTGCGCTGATTGCGTCCCTCCTATTCACCGGACTGGAAGGCTTTATCGGCGCGGTGTTAGTCAAAAAAGGGTACGTTGCCGATAACCCGACGGTCGCCCGCGCCATCTGGATGGTCCTGCATCTGGTCAATACGTTCTTCCTGCTCACCGCGCTGACGCTTGCGGCATGGTGGGCGAGCGGCAAGGAAACGATCAAACTGCGCGGGCAGGGCGCGATTGGCGCGGGGCTATTTCTCGTGTTCGTGTTCATGCTCGCCCTCGGCGCGTCCGGTGCGATAACCGCGCTCGGCGATACGCTGTTCCCGGTCCGCGACCACGCCGACGCGATGGCGCAATCGTTGTCGCCTACCGCGCACTTCCTGCAAAAACTGCGGACACTGCACCCATACATCGCCGGTTCGGTCGGGCTGTACATTATTCTGATTTCGGGACTGACCGCGCACCTGCGCCCGTCCGCGCACACCCAGCGGTACGCCATGTTCCTCACCGGACTGTTCGTCACGCAAATGGCGGTCGGCGGCGTGAACGTTTACCTCAAAGCACCTGTCTGGATGCAGATCATCCATCTCCTGTTAGGCGATCTGGTCTGGATCGGCGCGGTCCTGCTCACCGTTTCGGCGTTCGCGGTATCGGTTCCCCATGTGGAGAAGGCAGTGATCAGCGGACAGTGGGCAGTAGACGGTGAAGACCGTGCGTCAGACGCACCGCCCCCGCAGTCGGCACCGGTCACTGTCCACCGGTCACTCTCCACTCGTCTGCGCGACTATGTAATCCTGACGAAGCCGAAGGTGAATAGTCTGCTTCTCGTCACCGCGATTATGCCAATGTTCATGGCGGCGGGCGGCTTTCCCGGCTGGCAATCGCTACTCGCAGTGTTGATCGGCGGCTACCTGTCGGCGGGCGCGGCGGGCGCGATCAACATGGTCGTAGACCGCGACATCGACGGGCTGATGAAGCGCACCGCGAACCGTCCGATCATCACCGAACGGGTATCGTCGCGCGACGCCCTGTTCTTCGGGTTGACGCTCGCCGTGTTGTCGTTCGCCGTGCTGTTCGCGTTCGCCAATCTTCTGACCGCGCTCCTGTCGCTGGCAGGCTTGGTTTTCTACGTCAACATTTACACACTCTTGCTCAAACGGCGCACCTGGCATAACATCGTGATCGGCGGCGCGGCGGGCGCGTTCCCCCCGCTCGTCGGCTGGGCGGCGGTCACCGATACCCTGTCGCCGCTGGCGTGGTGGCTGTTCGCGATCATCTTCGTCTGGACCCCCGCGCACTTCTGGGCACTCGCGATCCTGATGAAGGACGACTACGCCCGCGCAAAGATCCCGATGCTCCCGGTCGTTTCCGGTGTTCCGGCGACGGTCCTGCAAATCGCGCTGTACTCGATACTGACCGCCATCGTCTCCATACTCCCGCTGGCGCAGGGCTTGGTCGGACCGTGGTACGTCGGGGTCGCCGTGATACTCAACATCGCACTCATCTTCCGCGCGTGTACGCTGTTCACGTCCACGGAACGCTCCGAAACGCTCGGCATGTATCTGTTCTCGATGCTGTATCTCGCCCTGCTGTTCCTGATGCTCGCCTTCGACCGCGCCGACGCGGGCATGACCGGCGCGATGGTAACGTCCGGTTTGGTGTTACTTACGCTCTGGTACGGCGCGAAACGAGCGAAGAAGACCGCCGCACAAACCGCACCCGTCACGCCGTAGCAAACCGCGCCAGCGTTTCGCGAAACGTTGCCTCATACTATTGCTCCTAAACGGTTACCTCGTGCGAAGCACGTCCGACGAAGCCACTTAGCCCGCAACTTCAGTTGATGGGACGTTCGGTGGTCGGGGATGGTACATCCCCGACCTAACCCGCCGAAAAGACGAACCCGAACACCCAAATCCAAGCAGGAGACAACCGCCCCGACCGCGAACAAATTTCTATGAGCCAAGTCACAACACTTGAATACTGCCGCCTGATGACGAACTACAACGCCTGGGTGAACACCGCTTTGTACGACGTTTGCGAATCCCTCACCGAAGAGGAACGCCGTCGCCCGTTCCCGGTGTATTTCGAATCCGTCCACGGAACGCTGAACCATTTGCT
>JACMIS010000895.1 GCA_014381035.1 Armatimonadota bacterium | reverse complement strand
CGCCACCGGTGAACGATGCGGCAACCCGGTGCGCTACCTCGACAGCGAGCCGCGTTTTTCCGAACCCGCCGGGGGCGGTGATGGTCAGTAGTCGGTCATTCCCGGCGTGGAGCCGTTCCGAAAGATGGGCGATCTCATCGTCGCGCCCCCAGAAACGATTGATCGGGCAAGGAACAGTGGAACTGCGGCGTGCTTCGGTCAGTGCCGCCGGGGACGCCGGTTCATCGTTCGCGGAAAAAGTAGGTGCCGCATGTACCGGGCTTCGGATAAGTTCGTCCTCGGCACGGTCGCGGGCAACGATGAGACGCTCCCGCTCGGTCTGCGCCCAGTCATCGTATACTCCCGGAAGCAGATCGCCGCGATACAGGGCAAGTGCCCGGCGGAGAAGGCCTGCCTGTGCGACCGGCGAAAGACCCGGCTTCGCGGCGTCGCGCAGGAACGACTCGAAGCGCGAAACATCGGAGGTAAACGTGCCGGGTTGCAACCGTACGATTCCCATGCGGGGGGGCGCGAAGAGCACGGAGTTCGCGGGGGTATCGGCGGGTTCGAGTCGCGCCCTCAACCAGGACAACGATTGTCGCAGAGAGTGATTGGCTTGCAGGGGTTCGTCTTCCGCCCAGAAAATACTGGCGAGTTCCTCCCTTGTGACCGTGCGGCGGGAAGAATTTAGCGCAAGGTAAGCGAGTAATGCACCGGTTTTCTGCGTGCGAAACCGATCAATACATTCATTTTCTCGTGTGACCTGGCATCGCCCGAGCAGTTCGATATGCCAAACGTCGGCAAGCATACGCCAGTATATCCAGATTCGCACGAAGTATCACAAAAACTTGTCACATTCGCGTGACACTGACTGGGTAGAATGCTACCCGTGCGGTTTTCGTACCGCCACTTGTGCCGAAAGGAAATGCAATGTCGAAATCTTCTGTTCTGTTATCGCTTGCCGCCGCAGGCTGTTTAGCCACACTCTGCTATGCTACCGCCGCTCACGCTCAGGTCGTCTACAGCAACGACTTCGAAACCAATACGAACGGTTTTACCTCCGCCAGCACCAGTCTGCAACCAACCGATGGTCAAGGGTTTGGAGTCAGTCCTGAGTCCGCGTACCTGGGGCGGTTTAGCAACGGAACCGTAAGTCTCGCCCTCACCGGTCTGGAAATCGGCACTACCTACACCGTGGAGATGGATCTTTTTATCGGGGCGACGTGGGACGGTGGGGGTGACGTGTTCCAATTGGGGGTGGATGGTGGATCGTTTCTGGTCAACAGCTCGTTCGGTAACTTCGGTAACCAGTCCTATTCGGACGCCACCCCGGCGACTGGTCCCGGCAGTTCGTTCGCTCCGTTGACTGGCGCAGATTTTCTAAACTTCGGGGCGAACAACAGTCTGCGCTACAGCATCTACTATTTCAGTAAGGGGGCGGGAAATCCGGTTTTACAGTTTATTCCGACCGCGACCACGGCTCAGTTGAATTTCATCGGTACCGGATTGCAGGAAGTGACGGACGAATACTGGGCGGTAGACAACGTGGTCGTCCGCGGTCCAGGTGTAGTTGCGGTGCCGGAAGCGGGAACGACAGGGCTTCTTGCAATCGGTGGTTCGTTCGTCGGTATCGGTGCCATCGTTGCCCGCCGACGGTTTAACAAATAGACATATCGAGAGAAAAGGATGAGCAGGAAGGGCGCGGGGGCAGAAAGCCTCCTGCGCCCTTTTCGCGGTTTGGTGGTCGTTATTTCCGGTTTGGTTTCGGGTACCATTCGGCGTAGGAATCGTATTTCGATACAAACTTCGTCGTTTATCCGTGACGGTGTTTTATCGCAAGCAACAAGGAAAGTAACCAAACGTTATGGCGTACATCACGACACGAGACAGCACCAAACTGTATTACAAGGACTGGGGGACAGGTCGTCCCGTGATCCTGATCCACGGCTGGCCCCTTTCGGCGGACAGTTGGGACGATCAAGCGATATCAATCGCCGACGCGGGGTTCCGCGTCATCGCCTATGACCGGCGCGGCTTCGGTCGCTCCGAACAGCCCTGGGGCGGCTACGATTACGACACCTTTGCGGATGATCTGGCGGACGTGATCGCGGCGACGGGCGCGACTGATGCCACCATCGCTGGTTTCTCGATGGGTGGGGGAGAAGTCGCCCGGTATCTGTCACGGCACGGCGGCAAAAACGTGTCGCAAGCCGTGCTCGTCTCCTCGGTTGTGCCGTATATGCTAAAAACCCCGGACAACCCGAACGGCGTTCCGCAAGAGATGTTCGAGCAGATGACGGCAGGAATGAAAAAGGACCGCGCCCACTTCTTTGCGGGATTCTTCAAGGATTTCTATGGCGTTAGCCTGGTATCGCACCCGGTCAGCGACGAAGTTCTCGAAAATTCGCGCGACATCGCGATGATGGCAAGCTTGAAGGCGACGCTCGGTGCCGCTAACGCTTTCGCGACGACCGACTTCCGCCCCGACCTCGCGTCGTTCACGATCCCGACGCTGATCATTCATGGCACCGCCGATAAGACCGTGCCGATTGACGCCACCGGTCGCGAAGCCGCAAAAGCCATCCCGCACGCGAAATTTATCGAGTACGACGGGGGACCGCACGGCTTAGCCGCTACGCACAAAGAACAACTGACAAACGACCTACTCACGTTCCTGCGTCAGATGTAGTCTCTCCCTCCCCCTCTTTCATTCCGACGAGAGAGGGGGCAGGGGGTGAGAAGACTACCGGACTTGTCCCGTTCCGCGAACCACGTACTTGATCGTCGTCATCTCTTCCAAGCCCATGGGACCACGAGCGTGCAGTTTCTGGTTCGAGATACCGATCTCCGCGCCGAAGCCGAACTCATAGCCGTCGGTGAAGCGCGTCGAGGCGTTCACATATACCACGGCGGCGTCCACCTCATCGGTGAATTTTTGTGCCGACGCGTAGGAGCGGCTGACGATTGCCTCGCTATGCCCCGAACCGTACTCATTGATGTGTGCGACAGCCTCTTCCAGCGAATCCAGTATTCTTACCGCGAGAATCATGTCGTTGAACTCGTCGTAAAAATCGTCCTCGGTCGCCGGAGTCACCGGTTTAAGCGACTTGTACGCGCCCTTTAACTCGTCCACAAGGCGCACCGTGCGCTCGCACCCCCGAATCTCGACGCCGCGTTCCTGCAAGTTCTGTAATAGCCCGACCACCGTCAGCGCGGGCGCGGCTTGTGAATGGATCAGCAGTGTTTCGGCGGCGTTACAGACCGACGGGCGCGACGTTTTCGCGTTCACTATGATCCGCTCGGCGAGCGTCATGTCGGCATCTTTATCAATGTAGACGTGGCAGTTGCCGGTACCTGTCTCGATTACCGGGACCGTCGCGGTTTTCACCACGGTTTCGATCAGCGATGCCCCGCCACGCGGAATCAGGCAGTCTACGTATTTGTTGAGCGTCATCAAGCGGCGGGCGGCGGCGCGGTCCGTGGTTTCGATCAAGGAAATCGCGCCACTGGGAATCCCGACGGCTTCTACTGCGCGGGCGAGCGTGTGCGTCAGCGCGATATTGGAATAGATCGCTTCCTTACCCCCGCGCAGGATACAAGCGTTCCCCGATTTGAGACACAGCGCAGCGGCGTCCACGGTAACGTTCGGGCGGGACTCGTAAATGATGCCGATGACGCCGAGAGGGACGCGCACCTTGTTGATCTGTAATCCGTTCGGGCGACGCCAGCCACCGACCACATTGCCCACCGGGTCCGGTAACGCGGCGACCTGCGCGAGACCGTCACGCATGGCGTCGATGCGCTTGTCATTCAGGAGCAAGCGATCCACCATGTGCGGCGCGACCCCGTTTCCCTGTGCATTGCCGACATCGCGGCTGTTCGCGACAATGATCTCGCTACGGTTTTTATCGAGGGCATCCGCCATCGCGAAAAGCGCGGCATTTTTAATACCGGCTCCGACCGTAGCCAGCCGATGCGCGGTCGCTTTCGCGGCGCGTGCTTTGGCGTCTACTTCGGCATAGGCATTGGTTTCTTCGGGAGTCAATTCAGTCGGCGCGTCCATACTACACTCTGTCCTTCGTTCTTCTACCAGTTTTTCTCGGTGAACCCCCGGATTCTACGGCAATGTTCACTCAAAAATCAACGTTCCGCGATAAAACTCGCGTCCCACTGCCAGGGTGCCACGGGTTGTCCCCGGCGGCGGCGCTCCGCGATACGGAAAGCATCCAGAGCAACTATCGAGCGCAGAATCAGTGCGGTGATACCCCAAAGACTGATCGGAAGGGTGGCAAGCAAGGCGAATGTCGCGAGCAACAGGGCGAACCCCTTTCCCCATTGAGCATTGCGCAGTTGCCCCGCCCCGGGTAGTAGGAACGACAGAATCGCCGCCACATACGGCGTCG
>JACMIS010000894.1 GCA_014381035.1 Armatimonadota bacterium | reverse complement strand
GTGAACGGCGTTTGTCCGAAGATGATCTCGTCGCCGTTCGACAGCGACTGAGGCACCTGGGGTAGTAATTTGCGCCCATTCCAGCGAGTCCCATTGGTGGAACCCAGGTCCATTACTTTATACCGCCCATTCTCGAACAAAATTACCGCGTGTTTTCCGGAAATAAACGGGTCGGCGGTAATCATCAGCGCATTGTCCGGTTTTCTGCCGACCGTGGTTTCTTCTGTGGTGCCGATAAAGTGGTTCTGCTTGTTCGTGCCGGTCCCGGTCAGTTTCGCGCCGTCGCCCATCTCCTCGGCTATCGGGGCGGAAGCGGGAACGGGCGACGTTTTGCCGCTGTACGATGGCAGGGCGGCGAGCGGTTTTGCCGCGATGGACGGTTTCGCGCTCGGCGCGGCGGCGATAGCTTTCGCGGGCGACTCCGGAATACGGATTGTCAGGCGAATGGAGCCGAAGCGCAACTCGTCGCCGTTTTTGAGGGTCACCAGCTGCCCCGGTTGGAGCGGTGTCGCACCGTGCCGCGAACCGTTGGTGCTGCCCAGTTCGGAGAGTGTGACCGCGCCGCCTTCCACGACCACGAACTGGGCGTGTCGCCGCGAAACGCTCCGATCCGGTAATAGCACGTCCGCGCCCTCGCGCCCGACGATGTTCTCGCCGCGCTTGAGCGGGTATTCGCGCCCGTTCGTGTCCACGAGAAAGGGAAGCAGGTTTCCCTTCAAAAGCGGCGCGTTAGCACCGAAAGAGCCAAGCAACACGCCACACTCCGGGCAGAAACCTTCATCGGGAACGACCTGTCCGGCTTTTAACGGACACGGCGATAAACTGGCGGGGCAGATCGTCGGCAGAACAAACGACATCGCGGTTTTCGCCGCAATCGTCGCCGAAGGCGGTGCGTACACGCCGGTACCCGGGTTGCTTTTCGGCATCGAAACGGTGCCCATCGCGGTCGCCGACCCCATCGCCGTGGCGGAATCCATTGCGGTTGCCGAGCCCATCATGGTGGCGGCACCGCTACGCAAACGCTGGTCGTATGACGCCCGCCGGACCGGGTCCTTGAGTGTCTCGAACGCTTCGGACAGTGCTTGAAAGCGTGGCTGGTCTTCCATCGCTTCGGCGATTAGATCGCGGTATGCACGCCGTATTTCGTCCTCGCCCGCCGTCTGTTCGATACCGAGAAGTACGTAGTAGTTTTCTTGCATGATTTATTGTCCGCTCCGCTTGCCCTGATCCAGCGTATAGATTGCCCCCATCAGCGTTTTGTCCATATTTGCCGCGTCGCCCCGTTCGGCGGCTTTTGCCGCGTAGGCGACCTGCGTCGCTTCCGCGACACGCCCCTGTTGGGTCAATACCGTTTGTGTTTTGCGCAACGCTTCCGTCATCTGGGTCACGTTGATGGCCTGCGTTCGCATCCCCATCATCGTTTTTTCCAGATCACGCGACGCCTGCGCGACGGCGACCGCTTGCGCCACCTGCGGGTCAAGCGCGGCGCGGGCGGAAGCGGCGTCGGTCACGAAGTCTACGACCACGTTCGTGGAGATCATTTCCGGGCTACCCGTCGCGGCGTCTTCGAACGTCAGGACCGCTTTCGCCACGCGGTACGTCGCCGGAGTGCGTGGCTCCCAGTCCATTTCCCAGATTTTCGTGATCGAACCGCCCGTCTCCAGATCTGGCAAGCCGATAGCGGCGGAGCGGGCTTGATGGACAGGCGGAGTGCCGTAGACCTGCCGCACCGTACAACCGCGCGGCAGGTAAAATGTCAGGCGCGGGTTTTTTGCGACCACGCCCAGGACCGATTCCAGTTCTTTGCGGAAGATCTCGGGGATCATTTCGGGACGCTCGATATGGTAATAGTTGCCGTCCGATTTTTTGGCGATACCGGCAAGCAGCTCCTCGTTATATTCGGGACCGAACCCGAGCGCGGTCACCGTGACCCCCTTCGCTTTCAGATCGCCGACCTGGGAAATAATGCTCTGGAAATCCTTCAAGCCCGCCGTCGGTTCGCCGTCGGTGAGGAGCAGGAGGCGGGACGCGTACCCGGCACCCGGCACGGCGGCGATCTGCGCGGCACCGGCATACAGCCCGTCGAACAGGTTGGTCGTATTTCCAGATAGGATCCGCTGAACATGTTGCTTGATCAATTCCCGGTCGGTGACACGGCGGGCAGGCATCAGCACGTCCACGGTTTCGGCGAACGTCACGATGGACAGTACGTCGTTCGGGGTCATCAAATCCACGATCTGCGACACGGCACGCTTGACATAATCGAGCGGTTCGCCTTCCATAGACCCGGAACGGTCGAGGACGAGCGACAGGTTCACGGGCAGGCGTGCGCCCACCATCCCGCCGGGTATCCCCCCCCTGCCGACCTTGATTTCCGTCAGGACGTACTGCCGGGTCCGTTCCGCAGAGTGCGCGGCGCGGCTTCCGACCTTGACATGGAGCGAAACACCGTCCGCGCCGTGTGTATCGGGCGCGGGTTCATTGGCATATCCCTGCATCGTTGCCGCGCCAACAGCGCGAGTGGCTTCATTTATCATATTCTTTATTCCAACTATTCCAACCGTAGCGATGTGCCGCCGATCACCACCGTGTCTCCTGGCACGAGCGATTGGCGGGTGACGCGTTGTCCATTGACGTAGGTGCCATTGGTAGAACCTGCATCCTCGATGGCGACCGACAGTGCCTCCTGCACGATGCGGGCATGACGCCGGGACGCCGAGGTGTCCTGCGATATAGAAATGTCCACGCTCGGGTCGCGCCCGATGATCGAACCGGATCGGGCGGGGAAAATCTGCCCGGTATGCGGACCAGAAACCACGACTAACTTGTAACCATCTACCTGTTTCGTGGGGGTGAATGGATTCCCTTGATTGGTTGTCACACCATTCACGGACGGAGATGCGGTCACTCCGGCTGCGGTGAATCCCCCCGTGAGCGGCGGCAGGGATGCGGAGCCGGGAATCGGCGCGGGTGCGTTTGATGTCGCCACTCTGCCGTCCTTAGCCACCTGCGTGCGCTCTTTGGTGAACCGCTCGAAAAACATCAGCGTTTTGTTGCCGATCTTGATCGTATCGCCGCCACGGATCGGGACGTCCTCGCCACGTTGCGCCTTTCGGTCGTTGACAAAAACGGTTCCTGGTTGCTCCGAAACGTCGCGCAGGACATAGCCACCGTTCGGCACCGCGACAACGACCGCGTGATTTTTCGCGACACTCATATCCCCGAATAATCCGATGTCGGACAATTCAGAGCGTCCGATAGTGGTTTGTTCCTTATCAATCAAAACCTCGCGCCCCTCGTTCTTGCCCAGCACGACGCGGACCCAGGCTTCCTTCAGAAGTTGTTGCACCAGACCGATGAACAACCCGATAAGCCCCCCGGTGATCAAAAAGCCGAGCAGACGGGACACCACCGCCGGTCGCGGCACGAATGCGAAAAGGTACACCGCGGCCTCGAATACCGTACCGCCGATCAGTCCGCCGATAAAACCGCCGATGACACCGTTGCGTATCGTGCGCCCGGACCACTTGCGAATCCCGTCCGCGCACCCGGCAAGTGCGCCGATAAACGCCCACCCGAGAGCGCGGGCGATGGTATTGAGCAGGAACTGGAGTGGGTTCGTGACATTCTCGACGTGTAGGAGCGAGTAGAAAGGAATGCCGAAATTGATGCCGACAAATCCAGCGACCGCGCCAATCAATAGCCCATATCCGGTAATTCGGACCCATTGCGCCTGCATCCCGGAGGCGATCATGTCGGCAAGACCGAGCATCAACCCGATCATCGCGCCGAAAAAGGTGCAGATGAACGCTTGTTGCGCTTTCTGAGTATCCGTCAACGCCCCCCCGGTATCCGGCAGGCGAATCAATCCGGATAGGTCGGATAAGAACCACGTCAGAATCCCGGCAGCAAGCCCCGCAAGCGTTAATAGTATGATTCGTCCGGTTACATTAGTCATTGTTCGTAAAGCTGTTCGGTGTTGGGTGTCCGGTATTGGGTGTTGGGAAGTGTCTAACGCCGTTCAAGGTGCGACAAACTCTCCGCAACAAATTCCTGACACCCAACACCGAACAGCCAATACCTTCCTTCTACACTTCGAATCGGAACCGCGACTTGCCGATCTGAATCACGTCGCCGTTCGTGAGCGCGGTCCGGTCCTCGATCTTGCGACTGTTGACGTAAGTGCCATTTTGCGAGGCTTCGTCCATCAAATCCCAGCCGGAACCGTTCGGTATGATCATTGCATGACGGCGCGAGACCGAACTATCGGTTGCGAGCGCGATCGTGGTTGCCGGATCGCGCCCGATAGTCAACCGGCTTTCGGTGTCGGATTGTAGAGCGATGGTTCGTCCGGCATACTCGCCCGAAAGTCCGATCAAACGTGGACCGACAAATGATTTATCCGGCACGGGTGCAACGCGTCCCGTCGCTACGCTTGCTTCTGGCAGTTCGGCGAGCGAGGGGAGCGGTGTTTGCACGACATTGGGTCCGGACGAACGCAGTCCAGAGTGGGGCGATCCGGGAATCCCGGCGTTGGGCGAATCCACGCCTAACTTTTGTAAGCCCTCCGCGAACGCTTCTTTCGGCGTCATGCCGCGCTGTTTCAGATAACGCAAGCCCCAGAACGCCAAACCACCCAGAACAGCGATGCCGAAAATCCCGGACGCCCAATCGTTCTTCGATTCTGGTTTCGCTTCTCCGGTGTTGACGATGATAGTCTGCCCGCTTGTTGCGCCCCCGGAAGCCATCGGCGAAGGAGAAGGAACGGCGACGGTTTGCACATCTACGGGCAAGGTCAGCGTGATCACCTGCGGCTTACCGCCGACGACCGGCGCGATGATCACCGTTTGCTTAACAACATCATCGCCGGATGTCGCGTATCCGATTGCTTGCGCCCTTCCGAGAGCGATATTCTCGAAGCGCACCGAACCGTTGTCGTTCGCGCTCAAGCCATATTGGAGCGGTTCGCCCTTCGCGGTCGCCAGACGGACCACACCCCGTGCGGCGGGTTCCCCGTTCTTGGATTTCAGTTCGATGATGACGGCTTGCAACTGATCGAACGCATCCGATGGAATTTTCACCGTGCTGTTGTTTTTGATCTTGCCGATCGAGCGGGTCGCAACCAGACCGTTGATTTCGTCCACGATCTCGATGCCATCAATGTCGGAGGTCACTTCTACCGGGAGGCTGGTCTGCCCCGGCTTGATCTCGAACCCTTCGCCTTTTCTGCCATCCTTGACCGGATAGCAAAGATACGTACCTGGTCTGCTAAAGGCGAGCGTAAATTTGATGACTTTCGGTGCTTTCGCGGGTTTGCTTCCGGCGGCAACGGGTCCCGGAGGCGACACCGGTTTCTGCGACCAGACAGGTCCGCTCAGTAACAGCCCTGCCGTCAGCATCGGGGCGGCAATCCACGCCGCAACGATCTTGCGACGCATCGATTCCGGGAAGAAAAAGTTATACCGGGACAACATCATTCGTAGTTCAGGCTTCCTGTCAAACCCTCATTGTATAGAGTACGGCGTGCTTCGGGCAAAGCGTCCCGTATTTCCGTGGCAATTGTACCGACTGCCCCGTATTTTTTCTCGCAGACTTCGCCCGCAAGGGCGTGGAGAAACGCACCGATGCGGGCGGCATCGGGTGCGGAAAGCCGGTCTTCGCGGTCCGCCAGCAGTGCGACCAGAACACCAGTCAGTACATCACCGCTCCCGGCAGTCGCGAGGGAAACGCTTCCGCGCCGGTTGATATACAGATGATTGGCGTTTTCGTGCGTCGCAATCAGGGTGCTCGCCCCTTTGAGTAGCACTGTCGCCCGGTACTTTCGCGCCGCCTCTCGAACCGTTTCCGTCCGTTCCATTTGAACCATTCGCGTTTCTTTGTGCAAAAGCCTTCCCGCTTCGCCAGGATGTGGGGTTAGCACGGTATTTGCACCGGTTCGATGGGCGAATATTTCTTCTCCCGCGTCTGCAATCGCGTTCAACCCGTCGGCATCGATAACCAACGTTTTTTGCGGGGAAAGCTGTTGTACAAACGTTTGGACGAACGATTTGGTTACGGTGTTCCCGCTCAAACCGGGCCCGAGTGCTATGGCGTCGGCTTTTTCGGCGAGTTGCAAGATTTTCTCCAGTGCGCCTTCTCCGCCGTGAGACCGTTCCGGTGTTTCGGGCAACGCATGCAGGACCAGTTCCGGGGCGAGAACCGCCGCCGTATCCAGAACACTCGTGGGCAGGGCAAGATGTACCAAGCCTGCCCCGGCGCGAAGCGCGGAAAGCCCGGTCAAGGTTGCTGCGCCCGCCATTCCCGCCGCGCCCGCGATTACCAGAACCGTGCCGAACCGCCCCTTGTTGGCGTCCCGGCTCTGGGTTCGGGGAGGCAGTTTTGTTCGTATCCAATCGGCAGAGGTGAGGGTTGCTGTCGCCGACTCGCGTAAAACATCGGCAGGGATTCCGATAGGCGCGACCGTGATCGTTCCGGCGTGAGTCGCACCGGGGTAGAAAAGCAAGCCGCGCTTTAATCCGGCAAGAGTCACGGTACGATGCGCCGAGAACGCTTCCGCGCCGCCGTCCTCGCCCGTGTCCGCGTGAATGCCGCTCGGGATATCACACGCGAGCCGACGTTTCCCGTGCGCATTACACAATCCGACGACACGCGCCAGCAACCCTTCGAGAGGTGGGCGGAAGCCGGTTCCGAGGATACAATCCACGAGCAGTTCGGAATGACGGATCGCGTCACACATCCCGATGATATTTTTCTCCCCAAGCACGGCACTGACATCAATCCTTAGGCGGAAAAACGCGGAAAAGTGGGTTTGTGCGTCGCCGCGCAAGTCGTCCGCCGTCGCGCCGATCAGGAAAACCCGGACGCGCACTCCGGCGTTGTGCAGGTACCGCGCCGCGACGAAACCGTCGCCGCCGTTATTGCCCTTGCCGCAAAGAATCGTGACTGCCTTACCGCGAAGATTCCCGCCGCCGAGTTCTTCCATGCAAGCATTCGCGAGGGCGATTCCTGCCGATTCCATCAGGCAGATGCCGGGAATGCCATATTCCTCGGTGGTACGCCGGTCACACTCACGCATTTCACTCGCAGTAAAAACATTCATACTTGCTCAGGATACCCGAAACCACTACGCGAACAGAAATCGCGCATCGGAAAGCCCGTCCGCGACATCGGAAAGAAACGTTTCCGCAGTTTCGTCGTTCACAATCGCGGCATCACAGGCGAGGCACAGATACACCTGATCGCCGGTTGTTTTGCCGAAGCAGAGATGCCCGGCGAGCGGACGATGCAGGATGGATGTGCGGTAGAGAACGGTCGGGGTGTGCGAGACGATGAATGTCGCACCGGAAACGTCTTCCGACGTAAGCGTTTGGCGGGCGATCCCCATTTTTAGATGCTCCCATTCTCGCGCGACGGTGAGCACGCTTTTCCGGTTCACGTCGCGTAGCACTGGTACCGTCAGAATGCCGTTTTTGTCGCGCGTCTCAACACCAAGATGCACATACCGCTTGCGTCGCACTTCCTCATCCCCGGTCCGTTCGGCGTTCAATTCGGGAAAGCGCGTCAAGCTTGCCGCCACTGCGCACAGCATGAATGGCAACAGTGTCAGTGTTTCGGGGACGCCGGGCACAGTTTCGCCACGCCCGGTTCTGGCAATATAGCGCGAGGCTTCGGAAACATCGGCGGTGGTGACAAGGTGCGTATGGGGCGTATCGCGCAAAGCGCGAGCGTGGTGTTCGGCAACGGCAAGTTCGGTCGGGGACAAGCGGTAAATCTCTTCCGGACCGGCGGGAACATACGCGGGCGGTGTGGCAAACGGTTCCAAAACCGGCGGAGCAAGAGGTGCGGATACGCCGCCAAGCACGGCAACTGGCTCCCCTGCCTCAATCGCCTCGCCCGCAAGAACCGATTTTTTCGCCAGTATGCCGAACGCGGGCGACGGCACCACGAACAGCTCGCCCCCGGCGCGGAGCGTAACCAGCGCGTCCCCGATCATAACCGCCTGCCCGAGCGACTTCTCCCACCGTTCCACGGTCGCGATGTGTGGCGACAGGGACGCCGGTAAAAGATGCGCCAGAAGAGTAACGGTTTGTTTCATTTTCTTTCTTTTTTGTCCTCCGCGGACCGCACCGTCCGCGGAGGACAGAAACATCGATCTGGTTCGGCGTTATACCGTCACTCCTCCGGTCACGGCGAAGTACCGCTCAAAGAAACGTTCGCTGTTTACGGCGACGGCAATTTCGTGTTGACCATTCGTGTCTTTTGTCCAGCGGGTGAGACCGTGGAGCGGGTCATCGTTGGTCCAGACGGAAACATTGCCCCGTTCGTTTGTGCAGATGGTTTCGTCAAAGATCAGGGTTGCGGCAAGAGGATCGTGGAACGTGATTCGCGACGCATGCTCGAACCAGACTTCCGCCATTTTTAGCACGAACGCCAGCGCACCGCCCGCCTGTGTAAAGCGTTCGCGGCATTCCTCTTTCGGCATGGTGCATTGCTCCGTAACGTCCAATCCGACCGATAGAAGCGAACCCGGCACCGCGTGACGGAATGCGATTGCGGTAGCGATGGGGTCCAGTAACGCGTTCCACTCCCGCGAACCCGGTCCGTGATTCGGCAAGCCGCCGGTAAACACGCCGCACATCAGCACGATGCGTTTAAGCAAGGCAGGAATCTCCGGGTCCAGCGCGAACAGTGCCGCGACATTGGTCATCGAGCCGACCGCAAGGAGGGTGATCTCATGAGGGCGGGCACGAATGGTATCGCGCAAGAACAGCACAGCGTCGGACGGTCTGCCGAAGTCAGTCCGGTGCTCGGTGCCTTCGAGTACCGCGTATTGCGGCACTTCCGGTTGCCCGCGCCCGTGCAAAAGCGGTCCAGTCAATCCCGCATAAATAGGAACATCGGTGCGTCCGGCGGCGCGGCAGACGGCGTCGGCTAAGGCGGCGCGTTTCGCGGTGTCCCCGCTGACGGTGGAAACGCCGAGCAGTTCACAGCGCGGTTCATTGAGTAGATAGGCGAGGGCGACGGCGTCATCAATGTCGTTGCCGATGTCGGTGTCGAAAAGTACAGGAATGGTGTTCATATTGCTAAATTATAGGACGGGTAGAAGTTATAGGACGGGTAGAATTGTGACAACTGAAGTTGGTCGCACGACGCTTGTTCCCATTGCAATCGCTCATAAATATACTGCCCGCAAACATGTCGTTGCACTACAGATCCCAGACGCGCACCGTACCGTCCGAATAGCCGACGACGGCTTGCTTCTTGTCGGGCGATATATCGAGGGATAAGGCGGACGCGGTGTCTTGCTCCGCATAGAGTTTTACCGCTTTCCCGGTAAGAACTTCACTCACCTGCAATATCCCCGATTTTTGAACGATGTAGAGCGTTTTGCCGTCCGGCGCGAACCGGAGTGCCGAAGCACCGTTTCCTGACGGCGGACGAAAACCGAACGCGTTGGCGTTCGCGCCGGTATCGTTCGCACCCGCGATAGTCATTGTTTTCCGCCCGGTCACGGTCTCATACAGAAGCACAGAACCGCCGGACGCGCCGACGGCAACGGTTTTCCCATCCGGCGTGAACGCGACGGCGGTGACAGTCTCCTTATCGGCGAAGAACGTCTGACCCGGTTTGGCGGTTTTGGCGTCGTAGAGGGTCGCTTTCGGACCGGTTGCGACGGCAACCGTTTTGCCGTCCGGCGAAAAGGCGACCGCACTCACGGAATCGGCGACTTTGACCGATGCCGCCAGTAGTTTACTGCCACTCCCGGTTTTTTTGGTCGTGTCGAATACCGCGCCCTGCTTGCTGCCATTCCTGGTGCCCTCCCCCGCACTCCAGATGCGCACGGTTTTATCGAAACCGCCGCTCGCCACACTGGTACCATCGGGAGAAAATGCCACCGCCTGTTGCTCCTGATCGGCTGCACTTTTGAAGGAGAGGAGTGATTTGGGGTCGTCAGCACCATAGAAACGCACCTCGCCTGAATATGACAATGCGGCGGCGACGGCTTGCCCTGCCGGTGACACGGCGAGAGCGCGAACCCCATTTCCTTCGGTGTCGTAGGTGCGAATGATTTTGCCGGATTTGGCGTCGCGCAAGGTCAACCCGTCCCGGTCGCCGACGAATACACCGGCACCGTCGCTGGAAAAGCCGACGCCACGCACATCGCCGACGGCTTCCAGCGTATGTGTCGGGGTTTCGACCACCTTCGCATCGCCCGCGATAGATGCCGCAAGCCCGCCGACAGCGCGGTTCGGGATTGTTTTCGCGGCATAACGAACAACAAAACCTCCGGCGACGCACCCGATGAGCAGAGTGACGATAAGCGCGGGGTCTATCTTGCGACGCGGGCGGGCGGCGTAGTCGTAATCATTTCGAGGAATGCGAGGCATAGCCAAATTTTACCGCGAAACGGGTTCGGTTTGCGCGGCGTTCTTGCGGCGATAGGCGTTTCCGAAAATCAAAACCGCGCAGAGCAAGGGGTACCCAATCGCGGCGGAGGTTAACGCACGCTTCTGATACATAGGAAGCGTCACGCCGTCCTGAAGATTGTAACCGACGCCGGTATGTAGCCACGGCGCAATAACATAGATGAGCAGCGCCGCCAGTGCGCCGTACCAGACGGCGGTTATTAGACTGATTTTGATTGCTTGCGCCATTGCTTTGTTGGGTGGTTGGGTGATTGCTTTGTTAGATGGTTGGGTGTACTCCGTCCGACGCATTCACCCAACCATCTAACAAAGCAATCACCCAACCTAAAACTCCTCGTCCCGGTTGGCGTCCTCGATGACGTTTTCCGCCATATAGATCGGAGCGCGGAAGCGGAGCGCGAGGGCGATTGCGTCCGACGGACGGGCGTCAATGTCCATCGTGGTCTTGTCACCCTGAGTGATCGTGATCTTGCTATAGAACGTTCCCTGCCACAGGTCGTCGATCGTCACCCGCTCGATCTTGCCCCCTAATCGCTCGATAGCGATGCGGAGCAGATCATGTGTCATCGGGCGTTCCGGGTTCGGTCCTTCGAGAGCCATCTGAATCGCCAGCGTTTCAAACGGTCCGATAAAGATCGGAGCCTTGCGCCCCCGGTTATCACGCAACAGGACGAACGTCTGCTTATAGGGTCCGTTCGGGTTTTCCGGGTCGGTCGCGCCCCAGATGCCCATCACCTTGACCTCTTTTTCGTTCAGCGTCCGTCGTACACGGTTCTCCGTCTCCGCCGACGTTTCGTACGGGTTGCTATCGGGATCGGCGCGGCGTCCGACTTCCTCGGACTCGGAACCGCCGCCTCGCTTGTCATCATACGGCGACCAGTTTTTAAATAAATCACGCAAATCGTCCGCCATGGTTCGTGTGTGTCGCTTTCTTTTCTAACAACGATTATACCCTCTAAAAAGGGCAACGCCCGCCGCCGCGCCGCCGGATAAAAGCGGTGCGAACAAACGGGCGCAACAACCGTTTGATTTACTCTATGTTATACGCAGAGCAGAAGCTAATGGTTCTCCTGCGTGGACGCGCTTCCGGTGCCCCCGCTCCCCGCGTTCTGGGTTTGTGCCGCCGCACCGCCTGCCGCCGGAGCACGACCGACCATGCCGAGGAACTCCTTGTTCGACGGCGTTTTTTCCAGACGGTCAATCAATAGTTCAGTGGATTCCTTGGTACCGAGACCCGCGAGAACGCGGTGCAGTTGCCAGATCTTCTTCAGTTCGACATCCGGATACAACAATTCGTCGTGCCGCGTCCCGGAGGATTTGATGTCAATCGCCGGATAGATGCGTTGCTCGGCAAGCCCACGGTCGAGTTTGAGTTCCATGTTACCGGTACCCTTGAACTCCTCGAAAATGATGTCGTCCATGCGCGACCCGGTTTCCACGAGAGCGGTCGCGATGATCGTCAGCGAGCCGCCGTTCTCGATGTTCCGCGCCGCGCCGAAGAACCGCTTCGGACGATAGATGGCCGCCGGGTCGAGACCACCTTGCAGTGTCCGCCCCGAGGGAGTCACGGTCAGGTTCGAGGCACGGGCGAACCGCGTGATCGAGTCCAGAAGTAGTACCACGTCGCGCCCCAACTCGACCAGACGCTTGGCTTTTTCCAGCATCATGTCGGCGACGCGCATATGGTTCTCCGGCGGCTCATCGAACGTGGACGCGATCACCTCGCCCTTGACGGAGCGTTTGATGTCGGTCACTTCTTCCGGTCGCTCATCGATCAGGAGCACCATCAGCGCGATGTCGGGGTGGTTTACCGCAATGCTGTTGGCGATCATCTTGAGCAGGATCGTTTTACCAGCTTTGGGCGGCGCAACGACCAGCCCGCGCTGTCCCTTGCCAATCGGGGCGATCAGGTCCACGAACCGCGCCGCGATATTCTTCTGGTCGGTTTCCAGCATCAAGCGGTCGTTCGGATAGATCGGGACTAATTCGTCGAACTGGGGGCGGTTACGGGCGACTTCGGGATCGACGCCGTTGACTTGTTCGACGCGGAGCAGTCCGAAGAACTTTTCTGATTCTTTAGGCGGGCGGATCTGCCCCATGACATTGTCGCCGGTTTTCAAACCGAAGCGTTTGATCTGGGTTTGCGAGACGTAAATATCCTCGCCGTTCGCGCTGAAGTTGTTGTGTCGCAGGAAGCCGAAGCCCTCGCCGGTGATTTCCAGAACGCCCTGTCCGATGAACTGTTCCTCGCCTTCATCCAAACGTTCCAGATCCTCGCCGCGTACATAGTTCTGCTGTCGTCCACGTTGCCCACGATTATTGTTGTTATTGTTGCCACGGCGATTATTGCTGTTATCGTCGTCGTTGCTGTTGCCGCTATTCCGGTCACGGAAACCGGCACGCGGGGGGCGCATTTCGTACCCAACCCGGTTGGCGACGGCGGGCAGGACCGGTCCGTTGCCCGACGGGGCGACCGGCGTCATCGGGATATCGTTCAAGCCCGGGATAACAAGGGGCGTCGTCGGCGAGGCGTTTCGCCCGAAGTCGGCGGGCAGTGCCGCTTCGGCATCTAACTCTTCCGCGGTCACGGTAGACTCGGCTGCCGTGGTGCGAGTGCGACGTGCCCGGGTGCCGCTGGTCGCACTGGTGGCACGCGTGGCACGGGGAGTACGGGCGGAGACAGGCGCAGGTGTTTCGGTGCTGGTCGCCGCAACAGCGGCAGTAGCGGCGGCGGCGGTACTTCGACGACGGCGCGGTGTAGTGGTTTCGGTGGATTCACCGTCCGAAAGAGCGGGGGATACTTCCCCGGTGGTATTTTCTGTAGGTTCCATTCAAGCGTCCTTGGTAAGTAAAACTCTGTCTTACTTGGTGATGCGAAATTTTCGCTGGTGCGAAATCTCTATTTCGCTTCCGGGCTATCACGCGGCTACCTTTTGGGAGGATGGCGACGCGACTCCGGCGGCGGAGGCGGAGTGCGCGACCGTCGTGTCGTTGTCAAAATTCAAACAGGATAACGACTGGAAAAGGGCAAAAACAATTGCCGGGGCGAACCGACCGGGTGAAAACGGAAACGGTTGACGAAGTTACGAATAGCGTCAGGTTGTCCGACTTGTCTTACGGAAAAATACACCGGGAGGCGGGGTCGGACGCGGTTCAAACTCAGTATACCACGCCCTGCCGTAAATCAATCCTTTTCCCCGGCGCGGTAAAAATAGTTTTTCCGGGCGTTACATAAATATAGAACCGGCGCGCGCGTAAATGTTCCCGCTCGCGCCGTTTCTATCTTAGGAAAGACCGTTTTATGCGGATTTGCGCCGACGTGCGATAACAACCGCACCCGTTGCCAGCATCGGCAAAAGTGCGAGCAAACCGCTCCCCGCTTCCGGCACCGTCACGGGAGCAGCCGCGAACCCACGAACCGTGATCACGCGGTTTCCACCACCGAAGGTCGAGAACAGGAAGTCGCCGGTGGATGTGTCAATCGTCGCCCCTTCCGCGCCACTGAGCCCGGTGATGAAATCGCGTCGCGATGCCAGCACCGGAATCCCGAGCGCGTCTACTTCGTAAGCAGAAACACGTCCCGAAGAAAACTCCGAGACCAGAACGGAAGGGTTGACGAAAAGTGGGCTGCCACCAGGGACATACACTACGCCTTCGGGACCGCCACCAAGATTGACGAGCGAGCTCGATACATTGGCGAGGTCATAGGTGCCACTACCGTCCAGAACCAGGTCGGCGGTGTAGTAGTCCCCACTGTTATAGGAAGCGATGAGCAGTTTCCCACTGTTCGCCCCGAACCCTTGCGGAATGATCTGGATCGTCCCGGTGGACGAGGCGATGCCGAGTGCGGAAAGGTTGATGATCTTGTCCGGTGTGTTGCTACCGGGTTCGATTTGTCCCAGAATATTGTTAGAGTACCCGGTATACATCAAGACACCGTTGGGAGCATATAACAAACCACCGTCAATATTGGGAGCGGTCGATAGCACAGACGCGGTCCCGGTAAATCCAGTAATGCGGTTCTGACCGTTGATGAGACTGCGCACGACGGACACTTCGTTGACGTTGCCACCGCCACCGTTCGCGCCACCACCAAGCAGGAGCGTATTAATATCGCCCGCTTTAAGCGTCACGCCACCAAAATTGGCTGCTACACCGTCCGGTGTCCCCAGGTCAACCAGCGAGTATTCGGCGGCGATTTCCGCGCCGAGCGTTTGCGCCTGGACCGGCGCGTCGAGAATACAGAGAGAGAGTGCCGCGCAGAACGCGGTGATTGTT
>JACMIS010000893.1 GCA_014381035.1 Armatimonadota bacterium | reverse complement strand
TCCAGACTATGGAGCGCGTTCTGTCCCATCGAGGGCTTGATCGGGACGGAGGGAATGCCCGGAATGAGGAAGTTCAGGAAGTTCGTGGATTCCAGCAGACCGGCGATCAGGAACCCTGTCCACATCAGCGGTGACTTCCAGAACGGTGTGCTCGATGCCTCGGTCCCGCCCGTCATTTCCAGAGGAAGTACTACAAGCGGAAATGTCAGCCGTTCGTCCTCGACCCACGGGCGACGCATCAGGGTCATCGCGCACATCAGGGTCCAGAAGATACCGAAAATGAACAGGCTCCACGACAATACCGGGATCGCCCAGCCGCGCAGGATAGCGGGATCATAAAAGCTACTGTTGCCGCGAAAGAAGCCGTCAACGACCGCCGGGTCCTGCGGCGCGAGCCAGGCGGGAATGTGCGGTAGGAGTCGTTCCAGCGAACTGTTACCGTTCCGGGTGTAGTAGAACGGTGCCGCCATCTGGTTGACCAGAATCTGCACGAACCCCCAGCCCGCCGCGCAGGTTCCCATACAGAGCATCCCGTAGAGCAACATCAGTTCGCGTTGCGTGATCGCGAGTCGCGGGATCAAGCGCAGTAACGGCGCATTCAACAGAACCAGCAACATGAGTAGCACCACGGGACCGCGTTGCAACGAGGTTTGTGTCCAGAGCAACGCCTGGACGATCACGAAGGCATAGGTGCCGAACCAGGCATTCAGCGCGAGAAGCGGCAGGCCGAGTCCGTAGACGATCCATTTGCGAAACCCGTCTGTTTTCAAAGCATCGT
Organism: Armatimonadota bacterium; assembly: GCA_014381035.1. Next base: position 1,679 of record JACMIS010000893.1, on the reverse strand, counting down.
TCCTCGTTGTACTTTCGGCACTTGCGACGTTGCACCGCGTACATGATAGCCGCAAGATCTACCTTTGTCAAAGGACGATAGAGTTATTCCTTTTCGTGGGTGAATCACGATATAATAGGTGGAAATGAGCACTGCTTTGACAAAGCAAGCCGGACGACGGGGGCGGTTATTCCCCGCCGAAACGGTTCGGCAGGAGATCGAGACATTGTGCCGCTCGCTCACGCCCGGCGACCGCATTCCGACCCATACGGAGCTAATGCGCCGTTTCGGTGGGTCGGAGCGTACCGTCCTTCAAGCACTGGACGCGCTTCAGCGGGACGGGCAGATAGTGCGCAAGAACGGCATCGGCACCTTCGTCGCCGACCGTGCGCCGTTGTCTCGACAGCGCGAACTGGCGACCACGATCATCGCCGTGACCCCGCCGGATCACGCGTATTTCAAATACTGTACCGAGATTTTGTTCGATCAGGCACGCGAACGCGGATTAACCATCGAGTGTCATTTCGTCGATGAAGCGAATCCGGTTCTCCCGGTCGCGCTGGAATCCGGCCCAGTTCCCGGTGGTTTTCTATTGTTTCACCACCGGTTGGAACCTATCGGAGTGCGGCTCTGGGAACAGGGGCATCGCGTCGTGGTTCTGGGCGTGCCGCCCGCCGGGGTGCATCCCCGGATTCCCTGTGTGCACGCCGACCACGAGCTGAGCGGCTATTTCCAGATCCGCCGCCTCCTCGACGCCGGACACCGCCGCCTGCTGATCGCCCACACCGACGGCGAACTACGGGAAACGGTCCGCTGGCAGGGTCACCAGCGGGCGATTGGGGAGGCACAACGGCGACATGGCATATCCGCCACAATCCGGGTGGTGCAGGGCGACGAATGGGCGGCATGGCTGATCGACCCGGAGCGCGTTTCCTCGTGTTTTTCCGCGCCCGACGCGCCGACCGGGCTGATCGCGTGGAACGATCACGTCGCGGCGCGACTTCTCGGGTTGTTAAACCGGTGCGGCATCTCGGTTCCGGAGGACGTTTCGCTGATCGGGTGTGACTCCCTGCCGGAAGGCACGCTGGTTCATCCCGCGATCACCACGATTGACAACGCCATAGACCGCTTGATCCATGCCGCGCTGGACTTGCTGACACGGGCGGAACACCCACCGTCGCCGGTCGTGATGACCACGGTCCCCACGGTTATCGAGCGCGACTCGATCCGGGATATTTCCCTATGAGCACCACAGGACCATCGGTACTACGTCCCGGTCTTTGCTCGGTGACGCTACGTCAACACTCCGCCACGGAAGTGATCCGTCTCGCCAGGGAAGCCGGTTTAGAAGGCATCGAATGGGGCGGCGACATTCACGTTCCGCCCGGTGAGTCGGCTCTGGCACAACGCGTCGGCAAGCAGACCCGCGCCGCCGGTCTCGCCGTGATTTCCTACGGATCGTACTACCGTCTGGCGCACAGCGAAACGGACGGGATGGCGTTCGCGAGCGTGCTGGAAACCGCGCTGGCATTGCAAGCCCCTGTCATCCGCGTCTGGGCGGGCACGAAATCCCCGGAAAAAACAACGAAACCGGAGCAAGCGGCGATAATCGCGGACGCCAGCCGCGTCGCCACGCTCGCAGAATCGGCGGGCGTCCGGGTCGCGCTGGAGTTCCACGCCAACACCCTCACCGAAACGCT
>JACMIS010000892.1 GCA_014381035.1 Armatimonadota bacterium | reverse complement strand
TGAGTGCCTCCGGTCGGTCGGTGAACACGCCATGCTTGGACTGAGCGGGGTTCGTATTCAGAACACGCATGCCCCCAACGAGCACCGTCATCTCCGGTGCGGTCAGCGTGAGTAGTTGCGCCTTGTCTATCAGCATCTCCTCTTCCGATGCCGGGTATCGCGACTTCAGGTAGTTGCGGAAGCCGTCCACCTTCGGTTCGAGGATGCCGAATGACTCCACGTCGGTCTGCTCCTGCGACGCGTCGGTCCGTCCTGGCGTGAAAGGCACGGTCACATCGATACCGGCATTTTTTGCCGCCTGCTCAACACCCGCACATCCGCCCAGAACAATCAGATCTGCCAGCGAAACTTGCTTGCCGTCCGAAGCCGCGCCGTTAAACGCGGTCTGGATGCCTTCCAGCGTGTCCAATACAGTCGCCAGTTGCGCCGGATTGTTCGCTTCCCAATCCTTCTGCGGCGCGAGGCGGATACGTGCGCCATTCGCGCCACCGCGTTTATCGGAACCACGGAAGGTAGATGCCGACGCCCAGGCGGTCGACACCAGTTGCGACACCGAAAGCCCCGACGCCAGGATCTGCGCCTTCAGCGCGGCGATGTCGTTCGCGTCGATCAGCGGATGCGTCACGGCGGGAACCGGGTCCTGCCAGATCAGTTCCTCTGCGGGCACTTCGGGTCCCAGGTAGCGGGGGCGCGGTCCCATGTCGCGGTGCGTGAGTTTGAACCACGCCCGTGCAAAGGCGTCCGCAAACTGATCCGGATTCTCCAGGAAACGCCGGGAAATCTTCTCGTACTCTGGGTCCATTCGCAGGGCGAGGTCGGTCGTGAGCATAAAGGGCGCGTGGCTGCGTGACGGGTCGTGCGCGTCCGGCACCGTACCGGCACCCGCGCCGTCTTTCGGTATCCACTGATACGCGCCCGCCGGACTTTTTGTCAGATCCCATTCAAAACCGAACAGGTTTTCGAAGTAGTTGTTGCTCCACTTCGTCGGCGTGGTGGTCCATGCCCCCTCCAGACCGCTGGTGATCGTGTGGACACCTTTGCCGCTACCGAACGAATTTCGCCAGCCGAGACCCTGCTCCTCAATACCCGCAGCCGCCGGTTCTCGGGCAATGTGCGGAACGGGATCGGCAGCACCATGGGTTTTGCCAAAGGAGTGACCGCCAGCGATCAACGCGACCGTTTCTTCATCGTTCATTGCCATACGCCCGAAGGTTTCCCGAATATCATGGGCGGACCCGAGCGGGTCCGGTATTCCGTCAGGACCTTCCGGGTTCACGTAAATCAGACCCATCTGAACGGCACCCAGAGGATTCTCCAGTTCACGGTTGCCCGTGTACCGCTTATCTCCCAACCACTCGGTTTCCGAACCCCAATAAACGTCCTCCTGAGGCTCCCAAACATCCTCACGTCCGCCGCCAAAGCCGAACGTCGCGAAGCCCATCGACTCCAGAGCGCAGTTTCCGGCAAGTACCATCAGGTCCGCCCACGAGAGTTTGTTCCCGTATTTCTTTTTAACGGGCCAGAGTAGCAGGCGTGCCTTGTCGAGGTTGGCATTGTCGGGCCAGCTGTTGAGTGGCGCGAAGCGTTGCATACCGGCACCCGCGCCGCCACGACCGTCCGCGATGCGGTACGTACCGGCACTGTGCCATGCCATCCGAATAAAGAACGGCCCGTAGTGACCGTAGTCGGCGGGCCACCATTCCTGGGACGCGGTCATCAGTTCAAAGATGTCTTGCTTGACGGTAGCGAGATCGAGGGACTTGAACTCTTCCGCATAGTTGAACGACTCGCCCATCGGGTTGGACAGGGACGAGTGCTGACGCAGAATGCTCAACTTCAACTGATTCGGCCACCAGTCACGATTTCTCGTGCCACCGCCAGCGGCCTGTTTGAGCACTCCGCCGTGGAAGGGGCACTTGCCACTTGTCACATTCAGCGAGCTGTCCATCTCGACATGGCTGTGATCGACGGCATGACTGTCATCATTCATCTCGCCGACGCGGGTCGCGTGACCCTCACTGTTCATGTTGCTATCACCGTTCGCCTGGCTTTCACCATTCGGCGTGTTTGCTGTTGTTTCCATATGATTTTGTTCGTCCATTGAGATTTTTTCTTCCATTGTCCTTACCTTGTAAATGAGATCTATTGCGGTGGCGTTCCGCACCCGTAATAGCCAGAGTTGATATCGTACCCGGGGATTCCCATCCGGGATTTACACTTTAAGTTTCCGATAAAATGAGGCAGAAATCTGCCGTTCGACGAAAATGCCAGATACCTCGACTCCGCTGACGGTCTCTACGGTGATGCCCCGCGTTTCGTCGGCTTCGTTGCTGTTGTCGCTTATTGCCGTTTTCTTATTCCTTTTCGATCTGTTTTTGCTGACACTGAGGGCAGGTCCCCCAGAAAGTGACTTCGGCTTCGTCCACGACGAAGCCGTGATTCTCGGAGGGGGTCAGGCAGGGCGCGACCCCGGTCGCGCAATCGACGTCTTCCGTCGCGCCGCACTGCCGACAAACGATGTGATGGTGGTTATCCCCGGTCCGTAGCTCGTACCGTGCGGGCTGTCCCGGCAGTTCGATCCGTCGCACCAGACCTGCTCCGGTCAGAGCGTGAAGATTGTTGTAGACCGCCTGCGTCGACAGGGTACCCAGATTCGCACGCGCCGCAGTAATGAGCGAGTCCGCATCTTGATGCCCTTCCCGCTCGGCAAGTATGGCAATCACGGACAAACGTGGTCCCGTCACCCGCAACCCCGCCTGGCGCAACCGCTCGTGCCATTCCTGATAAACGTCTTTCGCGTGCATGATGGCATTGTAGCAGTCCATATAGAATATGTCAATATATAGAATCATTCCATTTAAGTGGTGTGCGAGTTCTGACAACTCGAACAAAACCGGCGCGAAGAACGTGTCCTTCGCGCCGGTCTGCCTGCCAATTTTGTCTGAAGGGTTACCCGCCCCGCTTGGGGTCCAGCCAGGGCGAGTTTCCGAAGTAAAACTGCTCAGCTTTCATCGTTTTGACGTGACCGTCCATAAAGCCGACATTCGTAAAACCAGAATGCCGGATCGCAGGTGCACCCCAGTCTGTGTTGGTGCTCTGGACAAGGGACGGGAACCATCCGACGACAGGGTCTTGCAACAGGTAAGCGGACGGTTTGATCGTGGATTTTTCCGTCACCCAGGGGGCGGCGGCGTTGGCACGCACCCCGCCATCCGTCATGAAAACGGTTGTCGAAGGCTTCTGTATGTCTGCCATGACATACCCGACCCAGCCGGGAGAGCTGCCAGGCAGGCAGAGACTGAAGTTATAGATGTAACTGGTGATGAACGGCTTGACATAACTCGCCGGGTCCGGCTTCGCCCAGGTGGTCACCGGAACATCCTGGTTCTGGTCATCAGGGCAGAGAAACACCCCGGTGCTTTTCGTGTAAGGATGCAAGTGCTGGTTCCAGATGATGTTCTGCCCGCTGTTGTAGAAGGCACCGTTCCCGGTCATCCACGCGGGCATCATTTGCTCATCATAGTCCTGCACATACTGCATCAATCCGAGCAGCACCTGCTTCTGATTCGACAGGCACGACGCCTGCCGCGCCTTGCCACGTGCCTGTGCGAACACGGGAAACAATATCGCTGCGACAATAGCGATTATCGCTATTACCACGAGTAATTCGATCAGCGTGAAACCGGTCCGCCGTACAGTGGGGCGGGACATCATTGTGCTCCGACATAAGAATGAATAAATCATTGAACAGTTCACCTTTCGGGAAGGGTTGAGAATTGGTATCGTACCCATTTAGTGTACAACAATTAGACGAGAGCACGCCACAAATGTCTAACTCCTCCTCCCTCTTTCAAACAGGCGGACGACTCACGGATTTTGCCGTGCCCTATGCAATCGTGCCACGCACCCGAATCATTTTTCCGGGAACAGTAGATCATTTTAAGCGATTGCGAATCCATCAGCATCGGGCAGAAGTCTGATATAATCCAACCATTAGGCAAGGGTGCCTTCATAACCAGGAAGACCTGGAATCGTCCGTTGCTTGCTCGACACAGCGTCTTCGCGAAAACATGTCAAGGTACTCTCTACCCGCGGGTATTCCAACGGGTGTCACAATTTCAAGCAACTTTAGTCTCAACGATGTGCGGAAGGAGCTTAACGGTTCACACTATGAATGTACGAATTCGACCGGGGGGAATCGTTCTATTTATTCTGGCAATCGCTGCCTTGATCTATCGCCTACTCTATACTCTGCTTTGGGAGCAAGAAAACGATAACGGTCCGCTGCTGAGTCTTTTCTCAAGAAAGACCGCCGTTGTCGCGCCGCGTACCGCGCCGGCAGCGTTGGCGAGTCCACCGGTCGCGGTTCCTCAGACGGCAAAATCGTTGACGGAATGGGTCGTTCTCGGACCGATCCCTATCACTGATACAGGGCT
>JACMIS010000891.1 GCA_014381035.1 Armatimonadota bacterium | reverse complement strand
GTGTCACCGAGTCGCAGTACACGATTCTGAAGGCGGCGGAGTGCAACGCCTTGACGCCCGCCCTTCCCCGCGCCGGTAACCATCACGAATTGGTCGCGAAAGGTGTTGCCCTGATCGCGTCGCCCGAACGAAACGTTGGCGGGCAACTCGGTCAGGCGTCGGGGGCACGGTTCAAGGTGTACGAGCGGATGAAGCGGTACGCGGGCGGCGTGGCGAACACGCTTTTTGACACTACGGAACTCGCGCGGGCGATTGATGAAATTTACCGCTTCCCGCTCACGCAGACCGCGAAGGACCTGCTGAACATGCATCTGCGCGGCGACGTGTCCGACGAAATGCTGGCGGACGCGGTAACGATGCTTCGGCGCGATAACCGCCTGTGTGTCGTCAGTGAAGACGGGGCGGAGCGTGAACCGCGAATCGTTTGTTCACTCGGTCTGGTTTGATGAAACGGAAGAATTATGGCACAAAAATTAAACGTTGGGCGGACCCGCGATTCCCTGCAGGACTTCGCATTTCAGAAGGTCTTCGTTGACGAACTCGGTTGGAACCACCCGGCGTCGCACAAAACCGGCGCGAGCGATCCCGCTTTCTCTGCCGTTCCTATCGCGGAACTGTCCGGCGTTGTCGTAGCGGAAGTGACCGCGAACGACGGCGCGATTCCCGATGCCAAAACACGCGCCGCGTTTCACAAAGAGTTTGCCAGAACGCACCACGAAAACCTGCTGATTTTTCTCGACAAAGACCGCACGCAAAGTTTGTGGTACTGGGTCAAACGCGACGGCACGAAAACCTTCCCCCGCGACCATCACTTCGTTAAGGGGCAACCCGGAGACCTGTTCCTCGCCAAACTGACCGGGATGGTGGTGGACATCTCCGAACTGGACTCGGACGGCAACCTGCCCGTGACTGAAGTAGCGAAGCGCCTTCAATCCGCGCTTGATGTCGAGAAAGTCACGAAGAAGTTTTTCGGCGAATTTAAGACGGCGCATGAGATTTTGCTCGCGGACTTCGTGACCGGCATCGCAAACCAACGCGACAAAAAATGGTACGTTTCCGTGCTGTTGAACCGCCTGATGTTCGTCTACTTCTTGCAGGGCAAAGGGTTTCTCCCCCACCCCCGCTACCTGCAGGTAAAACTCGCCGAAAGCAAGGCGCGTGGTGCCGACCTGTTTTACAGCGAGTTTCTGAACGCGCTTTTTTTTGAAGGCTTCGCACTCCCGAAGGAAAAGCGCACCGCCGAAGCCGCCGCGCTGATCGGCAACATCAAATATCTGAACGGTGGCTTATTTCTCAAGCACCGCATCGAGATCGAAAACCCCGACATCCAAGTTCCTGACGCCGCCTTCGACGCGCTCCTGCGCGACGACGCTGAACCACGCGGCTTGTTCGCCCGCTATTCGTGGAACCTGGACGACACGCCCGGTGGCAAGGACGATGAGATGGCTCCCGGTACGCTCGGATACATTTTCGAGAAGTACATCAACCAGAAGGAATTTGGCGCGTACTACACCCGTGAGGAAATAACCGAATACCTGTGTGAGCAGACGATTCACCGGTTGATTCTGGACAAGGTGACGCGGGTAGCGATTCCCGGCGTCGCTCCGGCGCGGCATTTCGACACCATCGGCGACATGCTCCTCGGAATGGACGCCGACCTGTGCAAAATGCTCTTGCACGAAGTGTTGCCCCGCTTGACTCTCCTCGACCCGGCGTGTGGCTCCGGCGCGTTTCTGGTAGCGGCGATGAAAACGCTCGTGAACGTGTACAGCGCGGTTATCGGGCGCATCGCGTTCCTCGGTGATCGCGCCCTTACCGATTGGAAAACCCGCACGGAGAAGGCACACCCCTCCCTGGGCTATTTCATCAAGCGCGAGATCATCAAGAACAACCTGTTCGGCGTGGACATCAACCCCGAAGCCGTTGAAATAGCCCGCCTGCGTTTGTTCCTTGCCCTGATAGCGTCCGCACAGACCGTGGACGATCTGGAGCCGCTCCCGAACATTGACTTCAACCTGTTGCCCGGCAACGCGCTGATCGGGCTTCTGCGCGTGACCGCCGACGATTTCGATAAAACTGCCGCGCTCGGGGAAAAAACGTTCGGGGAGTTGGTGCGCGAAAAGGATATCGCCGTCGCCGCCTACAAGAACGCTTCCGGCATCACCGACAACGTGCAGAGCCTGCGCGACGCGGTGGATTCCCTGCGCGACGCGGCTCTCGTGCGCCTCGATACGGTACTGCTGAAGACGTTTACCGGCATGGGGATCCGGCACGAGCGGGCGACGTGGGACGACGCGAAAGGCGCGGAAGGCAAGCCGGTCAAGTCCGCGCTGGTAGCGGGGCACATCGCCGCCCTGACGCCGTTTCACTGGGGCTACGAGTTCGCCGACGTTCTCAACACACGCGAGGGGTTTGATGCAATTATAACCAACCCTCCGTGGGAAGTCTTTCAAACAGACGAAAAAGAGTTTTTCCAAACCTATGTGCCGACGATTAAGAAGAATAAACTTCGGATTGAGGATTGGAAAAAGCAGCAGAGCGAGATTCTTAAGGATGAGGATATACGCAAGGCATGGCTCGACTACGCCTCGCGTTTCCCACATGTCTCCGCCTTCTTCAAGCAATCCCCACAATACAAAAATCAGATCAGCATTGTCAACGGCAAGAATGCGGGTTCTAAAATTAACCTTTACACCTACTTTGTCGAGCAGTGCCACAACCTATTGCGAACCGGCGGCTACTGCGGCATCGTGATTCCAAGCGGTATTTACTCTGATTTAGGCACGAAGCAATTGCGCGAACTGCTATTCAGTGCCAACCGCGTTACCAACGTGTTCGGGCTTTCCAACGAACGGTACATCTTCGAGAATGTTGACCACCGCTTTAAGTTGTGCTTCCTCACATTCCAGAAGGGCGGCATTACCGAACAATTCAATGCAGCGTTTCGTGTTCATCCCGCCGAGGCGATTCGCAAAGATCAACTCGCATGGTTCTTTCATGCTAAAGATGAACACATGACGATACCCGTCGCTACTATCCGCGCCGCGTCGCCCGACTCGCTCAGTATCATGGAGGTGAAAGACAAACGGGACTTTTCTATTGCCGACAAGTTCTCCCGCTTCCCTCGGCTCGGTGAGAAGGTCGAGGGGACGTGGAATATGGTTTTGACCAGCGGGTTTAATATGACTACGGGTAGCCACCTATTCCACACCGCCCCCGCTCCTGGTCGTCTTCCCTTGTTTCAAGGCAACATGATTCATCAGTTCACGCACACGTTTGCGCAACCGAAATACTGGGTGGTCGAAACCGAAGGCAGACGCGCCTTACTCGGTAGCAAGCGCAAGGACGAAGGACAGACTCTCGAATACCAGTGCTATAAACTTGCCGTTCGTTCAGTCTCCTCCAGTACAAATGAGCGCACTTTAGTTTCCAGCATAATCCCTGCCAACAACTTTTACGGTAACTCTCTTAACGCCACTAACAGCCCTACCGACCTGAAAGACCTGCTCTATATCTGCGCTGTGGTGAACTCTGTTGTTGCCGATTATGCCCTTCGCAAAATGGTTGCCGCCAACGTAAATATGTTCTACGTTTACCAAGTTCCCGTCCCCCGTATCAAAGCCACGGACGCGGCGTACAAAGCGTTGATGGAACGTGCCGCCCGGCTTATCTGCACCACGCCAGAGTTTGACGACCTCGCCCGCGCTGTAAACTTGCTGACCGTCGCGCCCCCTGCCTTTGCCGACCGAGCCACGCTTCGCGCCGAGATAGACGGAATCGTCGCACACCTCTACGGCTTGAGCGAGGACGAGTTCGCTTATATCTTGACTACGTTCCCGCTCATTACCGCGCCCGTGAAAACCGCCGCGCTCGAAGCCTACCGCGCCATCGAACGCGGAGAAATCGTGCGAATGGGCGATGACCCCGCGACCGCCGCTCTGCGCGAGATGATCGCCGCGTGGGAAAACGACACGGTGGAGTGCAAAATCGCCGCCCGGTGGAACGAGAAAACCGGCAGACCGGACGACACGATGAAGGACAATATTGTGCAAGCCGTCGCGTCGTTCTTGAACACGGCGGGCGGCACCCTGCTCATCGGCGTTCGCAAAGACGCCACCATCGCCGGACTCGCGGACGATTTCGTCGCCGTGAACGCGCAAAACCCCGGCACAGACACCTACGAACTGTGGCTCCGAAACGCCGTCGGGGACCGCATCGGCAAGCAGTTCGCCGACCTGTGGCGGGTCCGCTTCGTGACCATTGACGGCGTACAGGTATGCCGGGTCGAAGTGTTTCCCGCGCCAGCCCCGGCATACCTCGACGGCGATTTTTATATCCGCGACGGGGGCAAGAAGCAAAAAATGAAAGTTGCCGAAGCCGCGCCGTATATCCAGCGCAAGTTCTACGACAAAAAGCGCGGGAGCGGGACCAACGTGGCAAACGATGCGGAGATAGACTACCTGCGCGGCGGCGACGGTCTATTCTCCACGCAAACCAAAAGCGGGTTATAACCCTCCCCGGCATGATTGTGCAAGCAGTTTTGCACGCCCCGCTTGCCGGGGCGCGGCACTCGAAGCGTCAACCGTGTGGCGAACCAGAGTTCAAAACGCGACCCGGTCGTATCCTCAGTCTGGATTACTTCGCCCGGACGCCCGAGTAACTACGCTGGCAGGTATCTCCATCGGGCGGGGTGATCTTCAACGGGGTCTGCGAGACCCGCGCCGTCTCAAATTGGTGCCCTCGGAAGCATCCTTTGCGTTGCCATCAACCTGTCCAGCCGCGACGTCATCTTGCCGTTCGCGGAGCAACTTGCGAAGCGTTGCCTCCGAAGCCCGTTCCTCTGACCCGGTGAGTAGCCAGGTCACGTCCGCGTCGAGAGCGACCGACATCACCAGAGCCTCAATATCTGTCACTTGGCGAAACCCGGACTCCAACCGACTTATTTCCTGATAATTCGGGTTCCACACCGCCCCGGTTAGCGTCGCGATGCGCGCAGCGAGTTCATCCTGACGCAGGTTCAGTATCAGTCGCCTTGCCTGCACCCGGCGTCCGATGAGATTCCTGGCGTTCTCCGATGTAACTAACTTGCGTACCCACTGTGACACTTTCCCGTTTCTCCGATGCTAACTGGGAAATGTCCACTATTTACTCATTCTTAAATCTTGCTCTAAGTATAATTAAAGGGTACTATAAAAATATTATTGATCATCACGCCCCGTTGTCCGAATGCGAGTTGTCGTCGGGGAATCACGAACCGGCAAAAAACCCTCGTGGCGTTCAGCGCGGTCGCAGGTGTGGTCGCATCCAGTATCCTACGGTAGAGAAGAATTCCGCCAATGAGCCACTTTGAAAACGATCAATCGAGAATAGACGCCACCGTTATCGGCGAAACGATCACTGTTACCATCGCGTTCGGTTCCGGGCACCAACAATCGTTTACAACCAGCCTCGACCGCGAGCATGTCGATCATATCCGCGCGTCCATAACACGATCTTGCACAACGCTCATCCCACTACGCGAAACACCCGATGGGGTTTCAGGCGGCTGTGTGATGATCGCTCAAAAGGCTTTCCAAGACCCACCGGGATTGAGCGGGACAATCCACATTCACCCCCGACGGCGTGCCGGAACCACGTCCGCGACACGCACCCGGCGGAATTTAACGAAATGAGAGTCATATTGGACCGTAAAATGGTCGGCGATATTGTGAGCGATGTAGCAGCCTGCATCCACCGCGTCACCGCCGTTGACCCGATATACCGACACAACAAAGACAGCGGGGACCGCGCACTCAACTTTTTGGACGACCTGCCGTGGAACCATACGCGCGAGCGTACGCTCGCCGATCTCGTCACGGCATGTGCGACGGACCCCCAGCGTAGCGACGCCCCGGCACGACTTGCCCAGGCGGTCGCCGACGGTCATCTGGGGCAGAAAACCGCATGGCACGTTCTCGGGTTGGCGGTCGGCGGGTTCCCCCCCGATCTCGTGGTAGCGTACCTCGGCGGACCGAAACCGGCGTGGCTCACTGATATAAAGAAAACGGGCACGGACTCGTCTTCCGGGAGCGAAATCGCACCTGTGCTTGC
>JACMIS010000890.1 GCA_014381035.1 Armatimonadota bacterium | reverse complement strand
GCAGTTTCGTTAAATTACAGCGGAATTGACTGGTAGTAAGGTAGTCGAGCGGCTGAAAACGACTCGCCAGCACCCGTTCTTTGTGGACGGGAAGGGCTGGCTCCCGGCGGGCGGACTCGCCATCGGGAACGCCATCGTGACCCGCGCGGGACCGCGCCTGTTCGTCAAGTCAATCAAGTGGTTGCGCCGCGCGGAAGGCTACGCGGTCTACAACTTCGAGGTCGAGGCACTCAGCAGCAAGGCAAGCGACGGCGAGCACACGCACTCTTACTTCGTCGGTAAAGCGTCCGGCGGCGCGTGGGTGCATAATGGACATTATGACATTGCTAGGTACGGACAAAAACAGCCGCCATTCGAGATTCATCATGGCGTAATGGACGTATGGGCGCGATTCAACATACCTGGATACATAAGGCGTGCGTCTGACGGTCCTGGGATTGTGTTGACTGCTACAGAGCATGCGGCAACCAAAGGAGCATACAATAGTTGGACCGCAGGTCGTGTTCGACCCATCGACTGGACGAGAGTTTCAGGGCGTGAGGCTCAAGAGCTATCTGAGGTTATGTTCGATGCCGCCGGGGTACCATCGTGGGCGCGAAAGAACTATTATAAAGCGTTCCATAAATATATATACGGTCTATAAACCATGATATCCACGGTTGATTTCATAAACCAATGTAACACCCAGTTCGAGACGGGTGGTCTAGGATCTTTGTCAGAAGATGAGAAGACAGTTTGTCTTATTAATCTCGTCGACTTTGAAGTCTCAATGGGAGGGCTAGCAGGGTTTTATAACAACTCCTCCGGCGACTACACATCTGAGGCTGTATTCGCACTTGAAAAAGTAGGTGCCTTCGTTGTAGCGACAGCACTTAGAGATTCGGCGTCACTCTTCGGTACCGCCGAACTTCTCAGAAATAGAGAACATAGGCAGGATCTATTGCCGACAGTAAGCGTTACCTTGCGTGCTTACGAACAATTCTATTACACGCAAATTCCGACGTTATCAGAACTGACTAATAGTTACGTCCAGAGGATTTTAAGTTTACGAGGATAAGTGTCAAGAAGATAGGATCACCAGAGTTGAATCGCTAGATTGGTCTACAGACAGTCGAGACGTTGAAGACGACTCGCCAGCACCCGTTCTACGTCGACGGCAAAGGCTGGCTACCTGCAGGCGGGTTGGCGACCGGCAACGCCATCGTGACGCGGGCGGGACCGCGCCTGTTGGTCAAGTCGGTCAAGTGGCACCGGCGCGCGCAAGGCTACGTGGTCTACAACTTCGAAGTCGAGGCGCTATCCAGCAAGGACGCGGATGGGAAAAACACGCACTCGTATTTCGTCGGTAAAACAAGCGGCGGCGCGTGGGTACATAATGGTAAGTATAATTTAGGACAAGGACCGGTTCAACATTTTACAGATGCCGCTGGAGCTTCAGGAATTGCTGGAGTAAATGCTGCAGAGATGGCAGTGGGCGAATCCATAGCGGTAGATGCGTTGAAGTTTGGGAAGGGAGCTAACTCGTTTATGGCTGGAGCCGACGATGATATTTTTGTAACTGAGTTAGGTACTGGCGCAACTATCGGTCAACTAAATGGTATTGGGGTGTTTGGGGCGAGGCAAAATTTCGCAATACAATTTTCACGCGAATCGGCCTTCGCGAATGGCATTCGGATTTCGCCTTCAAATCCAGCAAGGAGTATATTCACAATTCCTGGCGGAAGTAAGCTCGTGACTATAGACGGGATCAACTTTAGCGTAATGAGGGTACGGTGACTACTGTCGATTTAAAAGAGCTTGAAAAATCAGTGTTGAATACTGATGACACCGAGATGTCCGTCCTCGCTATTGAGAAGAGTGTGTCAATATGCCGTGATTTGGCAAAGAGTGCCGTTTTGGCATTCCTGAAATCTGATGGCGATGGCTATCTCATCGCCGAGAGATTGGCACAGTTCGGCTCTCTGGTAGGGGAGTTTGCCCTGACTGAGTATGAGCGGATTTCTGATGAGTCGAAAAAAACGCTACTGGCACTCGTCCTTTACAAAATCGGACATCCAGTATCGAAGGAGCTTTTTCTTGAACGACTATCCTATGAGAGGCCTTCTGGTTTTTTGTCGTTAATGCTGTCGAGCTTAAGGGACGATTTGAAACACCAAGCAATACCTATCGTACTAAGGAAAGCGAACGAGATTCTTCTGGACGACAATTTGGGGTCCTCGTTTGCTTCTAACGTGAACAAAGATGCTTTGTTGATGATAGTAAATGTTCTGGAATCGTACTCCGTCACACTTGATAAGGAGTTCAAGGAACAATTGCTGAGCGCTAAGAATCTTCCACTGGAGCTTCAACGGGTAGCCGGAAAAAGCGATCGGTCAGATAGATTGCCTCAAGATACATAAATGTTGTTTCGATCTGCCCATGGCATTCCTTTCTGGCTCTAAACATTGTTTGGGAAAACATAAGATACTGATGTATCGAAAATAACCCACAACACTCGCTCTACTCGGACGGCAAGGGCTGGCTCCCGGCGGGCGGCTTGGCGATTGGGAACGCCATCGTGACTCAGGCGGGACCGCGCCTGTTCGTCAAGTCGGTCAACTAACTTACTCTTCGCGGGCGGAATGCCACTTGTGCTGTTCGTTGCGGGCGAAGCGGTTAAGGGATTCGCTTCGCCCGCGGAGAGTCCGTTAGTTGACTTCGACGCGGGTTTTCGCTGCGCCTACGATGCCTCTGCCGCCCACGGAGGTGAGCGATGCCGATACGTCGAGCGTTTGCCCCGGTTTGATGTCGTTGCCGATGCGCCAGCTTCCCTGGAACACCCGTTGCGCGCCCGGTTGTATTGTCACCTGCTGCATCATTTGTGCCCACGCAACGCCGTCGCCGAGCCGCCAGACCGGGGTTCGGGTGGCGGCGGGGTTGCGCGTTACCGCCGTCGCCCAAACGTCGAAGAGTTGCGCCGAGCCGAACGCCAGCGTGGTCGGCTCCCGGCTGGTGTTGACCACGGTGTAGGTGAAGCGCACCACGTCACCGGGACGGACCGACGTTTTGTTCAAGGAAAGGTCGCCGCGGATCGCGGACTCGCCGCGTCCGCTACCGCCACCGCCGCCCCGACCGGGACCGGTGACGGGATCGGGCGGCACGATGCCGCCGTTCCCGTTGCCCGGCTGGGGTCGCTCCACGCCGCGTTCGGACAGAAAGATCTGCGCCGAAAGGGGTAGCAGATCCAGAACCCGTACGTCGATCCGGTACGCGCCCATCGGGACGATGTTTCCCCGGCTGTCGCGCTGATCCCAGAACTCGTTCCATTGCGCCGTGCCGCCCGCGTTGAGTTGGAGCGAGCCTCGCCGCGACTGCGACCTGTCCTTGCTCCAGATCATACGGTTAGAACGCACATCCGTGATCGTGATCGTGTACTCGCCCTTGCGCGGCAAATTAATATACGCGCTTCCGTTCGCCAGATTGGTCAGGGTCAGACGCAACTGGACGCCGGTGCCGGGGCGGTAGTTCGTCCGGTCCGTGTACAGCCACGCTTCCAGAT
>JACMIS010000889.1 GCA_014381035.1 Armatimonadota bacterium | reverse complement strand
CACCTTTCTGAACGCCATCAGCTCGCCTTGAAGTGGTTTTCCGACCGGGCAGGCGAAGAAGTCACCTGGCCACAACCGTTGGAAGACTATACTCTGTTGGCAACTAAGGCAAAGGGTATCTATAAGCCATCCTGGTCGAAATACGCGATCAGCATTCGTCAGTCACTAGTAGGTCCCTACCCTGACAAATCCCCCATCTTTCGTGCGGATGGAACCTGGAGTTATCTGTATTTTCAAGAGAATGACAATCCTGATCTTCGCGATATTGAATATACAAATGTAGGGTTAATGAACTGTATTCAAGACCAGGTGCCCGTTGGTGTATTCATTCAACCTAAAGGCAAGCCAGGACCACGTTACCGCATCTTGGGCATAGCCCTACCTGTCCGATGGACTAATGGGTATTTTTTGTTTGAGGGAGACTCACCTCTACCGCTTCATATAAGGGAAACAGTTACCCCCTATCTGACCGCTACACCTGATGACCTTACCCAGTTACTTACTGAAACTGAAATCGCACTAAATCTCGCTAATGTGTTTGATCCAACCAATCTTGCCGATTCCAGAGAAAAAGTTGTTGCAGCGATTTTAAGACGCAGAGGTCAGCCTGCATTTAGACAGTCATTAATTCAAGCATACTCAGGTCGTTGCGCAATCACCCAATTTGATGCAATAGACGCTCTCGAAGCGGGTCACATACTACCGTACCGGGGTATTCAAACTTCTGTTGTGTCAAACGGTCTTCTTTTACGTGCCGATGTACATACCCTATTTGATCTCGGTCAGATCGCAGTTGATTCTGACACAATGACGGTGGTGCTTAAAAATCATTTACAGAAAACAAAATACTCTACATTAAGCGGAAGTAGCCTGCATTTGCCAGATAATCGCGCACTACACCCAGACATGCAAGCACTCGCGATGCATCGAGCATGGGCAGGTATTTGATTTCGTTTCCGTCATAAGCTCGTTGATTCAATGGTCAACTTATTTTAACGAAGCGATTCATGCGATACGCTTCTGATAGAATTACCCGGTACACCCTCCATCGACCATGCTATCCCCGCTCTTCCTTTCCCTGCGCGTCGCCACGGTCGCCCTTGTTTTCGCGTTGCCGTTCGGGATCTTCTGTGCGTACCGGTTGTCGCGGTCGCGCCCCGGTTTTTGGCGGACGCTGATCGAAACGCTGTTGACGTTGCCGCTCGTCTTGCCACCGTCCGCGGTCGGGGTCGGGTTGCTCCTGCTTTTCGGGCGCGGTTCGGCGTGGGGGCGATGGTTGAACGATACGCTACACCTTCAGATACTGTTCACCTGGCAGGGAGCCGCCGTCGCGTCCGCCGTGGTCGCGTTGCCGCTGATCATTCGCACGGTGGAAGCCGGTCTTTCCAGTACGGATCGCGACCTGACTGATTCCGCCCGCACCGAGGGAGCGACCGAATGGCAAACGTTCCACCGGATACTGTTTCCGCTCGCCTACCGTAGCATCTTTGCCGGAACCGTGCTCGGGTTCGCCCGCGCGTTCAGCGAGTTCGGTGCAACGCTCCTGATTGCCGGAAGCATCCCCAGCGAAACGGAAACCCTCCCCCTCGCACTGTACGCCGCCATCGAGCGCGGCGACGACACCGAGGCGGGTAAACTCGCCCTACTCGCCGTCGCCGTTTCGTTCGTTCTGCTGTTGATCGCCAACCAATTCGCTGGACGGATCGCAACAGCACGTGGCGACGCTAAACCGTAACCGTGCCAAAACCTAAATGCCGAAACAGTGCGCCCAACTGCGTGCCGGGATTCGCGGGAAACGGTTCCGTCGCACTTCCTGGTAACGCTTCCGCCCGACGAACCGCTTCCCGTATCCGATCAGCTTTCGGGTCTTTGTTCCACTCATTCATATCGAAAGCCAGCACGCTCTTCAATGACTTAGCATCGGTCAAGGCAACGTCCGCGTCGTTTTCGTGCAACCACAGCCACAACTCGAAGCACGGATTGCTCAACCCCAACTCGAAGCCGAGCGAATCTATCTCGCTTCGCAACGTCTCGAATTGCGGGACGTGTTGCCGGTCCATGTCCATCACGAGCCATGCCCGGTACGGGTCGGTGTAAGAGTGCAGTCGCCGGAACGCTTTCGCCCGGTTGAGAACCGCCTCCGGTGAAGATTCGCCCGATGGCGGTGAATCTATCTCCAGCCTTACCGACCGTTCCGTGTCCACACTGACCAGCGCGGATACGGCTTCAAAGTACAGTCTCTCACGCTTCGCCCCCTCGACAGAAACGTAAACCAGTGTCTGTCGTGACTGTAACTGTTGAAAGTTTCGCGGGAGCAGTGCCACTCTACTTGTCCGCCTCTTGCGAATCGCGCGACACGGAATAGAACCCGCGACTCGGAATACGCGGCGTCCCTCCATACATGCCATCCAGATAAGCCCGTTGCCGCGTCACGCCCTCCACCGGCTTGAACTGCGTTTCCGAAACCATGCGCGACGCTCCCGTTTTGTCCTTCGACACGAACCAGACTTCGTCGCGGCGGAGCAGATCATCCTCCAGGAAGTTGTCGTTGTGTGTAGTGAAAATTAACTGGTTGCCAGCCGGTGCGGACTGTCGCCATGCCTGAATAAGTGCTCGTGTTAATTCAGGATGCAATGAACGATCCAATTCATCGATCAACAGAACTCGATCAGGGCTAATTCCAGTGAAAATCATTTGCCACAATTCAGTGGTGCGTTGCGTTCCATCGGATTCGTTCGACCAATCCAATAAGATGCCATCGTTAGTACCGTCAGAGTGTCTCGCACGAATATGTTGGCGTGCAATTTTTCCTGTTGCGTCTTTTGACAAGGTGATATTTTCACCATCCAGTGGGACATCCATTACGAACGCATCTTGTCTCAAGAAGAACCCTTCCACCGCATGCCTGACATGAGCAGGCAGTTGATCTAAGTCAAAGTCTGTGAAATAGGTTTCCACTTTCGATATTCCTGTGTCAATTCTGTTCAAGAATATCCCCAGTTGGTCGAAGTCTTCCATCGGCGTAGACAACCTTCCCCTCATGTGGGGTCTGAGAGACGAACCTGGGTCGAAAATCTCTAACAGGAAGCGAAACCAATTGATTATTTCCTGGACTCCCTGTACATTTTGCTCGTTTGCCTGTGTGAGAAAAGGTTGGTTTGGGCGCGTTCCCTCCGCGACAAATTGCAGACGTTCCGCTTTCGTCTCGCTACGGTTCGTTAGTTCTTCATAATTCTCTATAATTGCTTTCCCACTCACACCCATGTAGCGATCAAAAAGAGGCTTATCTTCCATGGTATATCGGAGCCATTCGCGGCGAATATAGCGGTCGTCGCACTCCAAACCGTAGCAGTACATCTCCTCACTGACGATGAAATGGATCTCAAAAAATGTGGGATCTCGATGCATCGCGGACCGGTCACCGAGTAAAAAACGATCAACGGGAATCAGTTCGTCGGGTGCAACGCCTTTCGTTACCAATTCGCGGAGGGTCTGGATTGCCTTCAACAGATTCGACTTGCCGGAAGCATTCGCGCCGTAGAGAGCACCGAGCGATAGCACTTTCACGCCCGCCGCTTTTTGTGCGTCGAGGAGCGTGTTTTCGTGCCCGAGTTCTTGCGGTTCTGCGACGAGGCTGAACGTCGTTTTTTCACGAAACGAACGGTAATTGCCGACGGTGAATTGTAATAGCATGACTGCCGGTATTGTATCGTGAACGCGGTTTCGTCCGGCAACAGGTTCGGAGGCGCGGTACCATACCCAGTGACCTTTTTCGCCGAGTCCGTCTTCATCCTGACCAATATTCTGCTGCCGGTTCTGATTCTGGTCGGATTGGGGGCGGTGGTACAACGCTTCCAGCCACTCGACAACAGAACCCTGTCGCGCATTCAGGTGTACGGGTTCGTCCCCGCGTTCTTGCTGGTGCGCGTGTATGAATCCTCGCTCTCGTGGGGGGAGATGGGCAAAATCGCACTCGCCGTGCTTCTCGCGCAGTTCGCGCTAGCGATCCCGCTTTATCTGGTGATGAAGGCGCGGCGCGTTCCCCCGGAAACGTTGTCCGTAGTGCTGCTGGCATCGGTGGTTTTCAATGCCGGGAACTTCGGGATCCCGGTGGTCGAGCGGGCGTTCGGCAAAGGGGGTGGCGCGGTGCAGGCACTCGTGGTGATGGTCGCGAACCTGTCGCTGTGGGGCATCGGTTACGCGGTGATGGCGGCGGTGACGGGCAAGGGCAAGTCTGCGATCTGGGGCTACTTCAAACTGCCGATGGTGTACTGCCTCGGTATTGCGCTTCTCCTGCGGAGTATGCACTGGCAACTGCCACCGTTCGCGCTGTACACACTTCACACCATCGCGGATGGTCTGGTCCCGCTTTCGCTATTCAATCTCGGCTCACAGTTGGCGACTCGAAAAACAAGCCGGGCGATTCGATGGCGAGCCATCGCACCAACTGCACTGGCAAAACTCATCCTGCTCCCCGCCGCGACGGCGGCAATAACCCTCCTGCTCGGACTCTGGCCCTGGCCCGGTGCCGTGCTCGTGCTTGCGGCGTCTGCACCGTCCGCTGTCAACACATTACTCCTGGCGCACGAGCAGAACGGTGATGTCGAACTCGCCGCTGACTGTGTTTTCGCGACCACATTGCTTTCTATAGTCACCGTCACTCTGACACTGATACTGATTCGCTACTTCGGCGGGACAGCACTTCCCACCAGTTAAATGAAAAAACGGCTTTCCTGAGAACCAGGAAAGTCGTCTCGTAGCGAGGTTATAGAGATCACGCGACTTTTCGGCGGCGGATGACAACAAGAGCGAGGGGGAGAATGCCCAACCCCGCAAGCGCGAACGTGTTCGTTTCCGGAACCGTCACCGCTGCAGCAATCGTGTTGAATCCGATTCGCGGACGACTGGCAACCGTACTGTTCGTCACTCCGGCGTATGTCGCCGCGACGCTGTTCTGTACCGGCGTTACCACGATTCGTATAACACTCGCGTTGTTCAGGCTGTTTACGAACAGGTTGGACGCGGCTGTATTCCCAAAGGCGAGGTTGTAGGTAAGCGGGGCGTTACTGCCGTTATTCACATAGGCTCCCGATCCGAGCAGGTAGAGTATCCCTAATTGACCGCCGTTAGTGATCCCTTCCCCGGTTCCCTGGAACCGGAGCGGGGAAGCCCCCCCGACATTACTGATGCTTGTCGTCACGTCGGTTGCCAGATAAACATTCACGGAACCTGCGACGGAGAAACCGGCAGGCGCATTGAACAGATTCAGCGTCAGGTTTTGGACACTGGCAACGGTTTCGTTGATACCGAACGCCGCCGAGACAAAATCCAGCACACCATAGGACGAAAAATTGCCGTTATTGGAGCCCTCGACATTGAAAAAGTTTGTGCCGTTCGCGCCGGTGCGCGGTCCCGACGGCATCACGGTCGCGTTGCGGGCGGCGACCGCCGAGATAGTCTGATTAGCGAAAGCGGGAGACAACAAGCAAACGGTGGCGAGAACGCCGACGATTTTGACAAACGACTTGAATTGCATAGACACTCCTGAATAATGGATGGAGGGTAAGGGAAGTTCACTGCTCCACCTCCCACACGCATCATGGTACCGACACGCAAAGCCGATTCCCGTTAAGAAATTGTTAAAGGAATGTTAAATTTTCATTCCCCATAGCCGATGCTATAGAAATATGCTTCATGACCGTATTGTTTTCGTTGATAATGGTTACAATTACTTTCGTCCTTCTGTGGTACTGCGGTGGAGAGGCGATTCCATTGCCGGGTGCGGTACAATTAAAGGATATGTCCGCACCGAACACCGAGACGGCGAACCTGCCGCGACAGTTTGTCCAATACGCTTTTTTTGCCGTAGACCCGGCGTGGCGACGCCTGCCCGAAGAGGAGCGCGTCGCAGGCAAAGAGGAGTTCGCCCGCGTCGTAGACGACTACCGGGGACGCGCCGTGATCGTGCCGTTCTCGACCGTTGCCACCCGCCCCGACTGCGATTTCTGCCTGTGGCGCATCGCCTACGATCTGGAAGTCTTCCAGGAGATGACGGCGCGGCTTCTCGCTACCGGTCTCGGCAAATACCTGACGCGTCCGTACTCCTATCTGGGTCAGGCGAAAACGTCGGTATATGAGGATGAGTTTATCCACCCGTCGCAGGAAGAAAAGCGGAGCCGCATTCGTCCGGGCGAGTTCAAGTATCTGTTCGTGTATCCATTCGTGAAAACCCGTGACTGGTTTCTGCTTCCGAAAGAAGAGCGCGGCGAGATAATGAAGGAACATATCCGCGTCGGGCATGAGTACCCGTCCATCAAACTCAACACGATCTACTCGTTCGGTCTTGATGATCAGGAATGGGTGGTCGCGTTCGAGTCGAATCGTCCGTCGGACTTTGTGGATCTGGTGATGGAACTGCGCCATACAACTTCGAGTCGCTATACTCTGCGGGACACGCCGATCTTTACCTGTCTACGGGGTGAGAATATCCGCGCGGTGCTGGACACTCTGGGAGGATGAGTGGTCAGTGACCAGTCGACCGTGAACGAAGAAGACGCGACCGGTGCGTCTCTTGCTCCGGCAGGAATGGCTACTGACCACTCTCCACCGGTCACCACCGCCCGAATCTGTTGCGGTCCGCGTTGCGGCGCGGAGCCGGGACACCGCCTGATTTACGCGGCGGTAGAACGGGCGGCGACGGACGCAGGACTTTTAGCGACACCCACGATGTGCCGCAGTGTCTGTAGCGGCGGCGTGACGGTGATTTTACCAGACGGTACCGTGAAGAAGGTATCGGACGTGTCGGCGGCGAAAACCGTTCTGGATAAACGTTGAATCGTCTTTCGTCGGACCGTCTTGTTCCGATGATCCCTACAGCAATTATGCGAACCATTAGCGAACTTTACACTCTTTCTTTCTCGCAAGCGATGTACGACACGCCGCTTGTCACCCCGCTGGCGAAGAGATTCCGCCTCGAAGTCGTCATCCGACGTGCGATGCTCAGCGATGCGGGCGGCACGATGGAAGTGCGGCTTACCGGCTCTCCCGAAGAGATCGGACGCGCTATCGCGGATCTGAGCACTACCGGGGTAAACGTCGTCGGTCCGGTCGCGGACACGATCAACGAAACCAACGACGGTGAACCGCGCCCCGCCTATATCGGGCGCGGCACGTAGCACAAGGACACGGATGCTCGACGCAGTTTTCGCCATCGGTTCCGCGACACTCCGGCTCTGGACGCCCCTCGCGCTTGCGGCGATGGGCGGCGTCCTTTCTGAGCGTGCGGGGGTCGTTAATATCGCTCTAGAAGCGATGTTGCTCGCCGGGTGTTTCGCGTCGGTCGCGGCGGCGCAGGCGACCGGGTCCGCGTTCATCGGGGTGATTGCGGGGATCGTCGCCGGAGCGTTCGTCGGACTACTTCACGCCATATTCACCCAAAAACTGCACGTCGCCCATATCCTTAGCGGCGTCGGATTGAATCTGGGGCTGCTCGGGTTCACCACCTACGCGGTGCGCTTGTATCCTCGCGGCGCAATCAATACGGACGCGACGATCCCGGATTGGGTGACGACGTTGTTAGCGTTCCTCGCGGTCGGCATCCTTTACTTCGTATTCACGAAAACGGCACTCGGATTGCGGCTCCGTGCGGTCGGGGAAAACCCGGCGGCGGTGCGCTCCGCCGGGGTGAACGTTCCCGCTCTGCGTTACGGCGCGGTCATCGTATCCGGCGCACTCGCGGGACTCGGCGGGGTCGCACTCGCACTCGCGGGACTCGGTGCCTTCGGACAAAATATGACGGCAGGGCGCGGCTATATCGCGCTGGCTGCGGTGATCTTCGGACGGTGGCATCCGCTCGGCGCGGCACTTGCGGCTCTTTTTTTCGCGTTCGGGACCGCCCTACAACAGGATTTTCAGACGCGTGGCGTCCAGATCCCGCCCGACTTCTTAGATCTCCTCCCCTACGCGCTGACACTGGTAGCACTCGCCTTCATGGGCAACAAAAGTGCCGCCCCCGCCGCCCTTGGCACCGATGATGGGGTTTGATTTCTCGGGCATTTGGGACCCTGAAGGCTTCCGGCGGTGTTACTGATTCAAAGTGCCTGTTTCCGGTGGTCCGAAGAGCGGCGTGAATATCTCGGCGAGGCGCGTCAGATAGCGCGATACCATCGGCAAAGCTAGTGCGGGACGGAGCAGTCCGAGGATCTCACGCCCGAAGGCGATCAAATCACGCGTCGATTTCTGGTTGTGGGTGCGGTCTTGCAGATAAAACAGCACCAGCGAAAGGTGCGCGGCATAGAAAAGTGTGGTGATTTCGGCGGACTGATCGCGCTTCGGCGCATCCGATGCCCCATTGACGACGCGTGCGAACACACCGCGGACACGGTCCCGGATTTCTGCGGTCGCGCCGCCCAAAACCTGCGTCGGCGCATCGGGCGAAAGTCCGGCACCGAAAAGCGCGGCTAACGCATCCCGGTGCGGTGCGAGTCGTTCCAGATCCGCAATCTCGATCGCCGCCCAACGCTCCGCGAGTTTGGATTTCGGCAAACGGTCGGCTTCATCGGAGAGTTCTTGTGCCAGCCGGTCATACAGGGCGAGGACCATGTCTTCCTTGCGGGAAAAATAGCGATACGCCAGCCCGAGCGAACACCCCGCCTCCGCCGCAATATCGCGCATCGTCGCACCCGCGAAACCCTGTCGTGCAAAAAGCGCGAGAGCGGCTTCCAGTATCCGCTCCCGCGTGCGTTCGCCCTTCCGCACTTTGCGCATTTCGCCGTCGTGGGCGTCCGCCACTGATTCCTCTACCGCTATCATTGTCATAAGCCATCCCGATAATGAACACGTTCAATTCTCGCTTTACATACCATGCCAGTCAGGGTACTCTATTTGTGAAAGATGAACATGTTCAAAAGACTTCGGTCCCCGACAAAAACCTGTTTATCGTACCACGTCCGGCGAGTGAAATACCGGACGGCGTAGGAGGAAACCATTATGCAACCGATTGTTGTTACTTATCTCGTTTATCTCGCTATCAGCGTAACACTGACCATCTGGGTGGCGCAAACATTGTTCCGAAACGGTCGCGTTTTTCTGGTGGAAGTGTTCCACGGCGACAACAACCTCGCTGACAGCGTCAACCGTTTGCTGGTGGTCGGCTTTTACCTGATCAATCTCGGTTATATGAGTTTGATGCTCAAGATCGGCACCCCCATAAATGGCGCACAGGATTCCATCGAAGCCCTTTCCACGAAAGTCGGCATGGTACTCCTGATATTAGGCGGAATGCACTTCTTCAACCTCGCGGTGTTCAACAAACTGCGCAACGCGAAACTGACCGAAGCGCGGTTCGCTCTGGTGAACGCGGCTCCCGGTGCCGCTGCTGGCGTCAGCCGATTCCGCCAATCGCTCGGCAATCTGGGGGAGTAGGCTCACCGTCCTTCGTAAAGCGCAGTGACAATGGCGTCCTGCGCCTGCCGGGCGTCTGTCGCGCTCGCCGAATGATTCATCAGAATCGAGAATGCGAACCGCTCGCCGGATTTCGCGGTCACATACCCGGAAAGTGAGGACGCACCGAACAGCGTGCCGGTCTTGGCGCGGACATTCCCGGCAAGCGGCGTGTTTTTAAAACGCCCCCGCAGTGTCCCATCCACTCCCCCGATTGGCAGACCGTTCGTAAAGGCGTCCCGTTCAGCCGGAGCGAATCGCCCATCCACGTATATCAGCAGGTCACACAGAAGTCGCGGAGTAACAGTGTTTTGCACCGACAGCCCGGAGCCATCCGACACATGTAGCCCGCCCCCATCTATCTTCGCCGTTTCCAGCAGACCGGCGATCCGCTTCCCGCCCGCGTTGATCGTGCCGCTCCCGGTTCGCGCTTCGCCGCGTCCGACGGTTTTGAGCAGTGCTTCCCCGTACAGGTTATCACTCGGCTTGAGAAAATCTTTCAGCAGTTCGGTCAGCGGTTTGGATTCCGATGTGGCGATCACCGGTGCATTGGTCGGAGTAACGCCCGAATCTATCCAGAGCGGCGTTTCTACAGCAACCCCTGCCTTGACGAGCGCGAGCACGAACCGGGAAGCGGTAAAGCGCGACGGGTCCTCGACGGTTATCGCCTCGCTTTCCTCTTTCGCCCCGACCGGGATCGTGCCGGAAACAACGATACGATTCATCCCCCGTACCCGCTCGAACGAGACCCGGGCAACCGGTTCTTTCTGATTCAGCACGGTTTGCACCCGACTTTCGACCGTGATATAAGTTTCTTCACCAACCGGGCGACCGTTTATCAGAACCGTGGCAGGCTCGGCGAGGCGTGCGGCGGGGCGGACCGACACCAGAACCACGTTCCCATCGCAGTTCAAGCCGGACACCTGCGGCGAATAATAGTAGGATTCATCGTCCCACTGCCAGCCGTTCCCGAGTGTTTGACTCTCGAACGCGCTCCCGTCCCCGACGATACGCCCGATGACTCGTTTAACACCACTGCTCGCCACCGACCGGGCAAGATCTTCCAGCCGCGCCGTTGTCAGGGAAGGGTCGCCCGAGCCACGCAGAAAAAGATCGCCGCGTAGCGTTCCTGCCGCGTCCGGCTTGGCGACACTACAAACCGTGGTCTGATAAAGAAACGCCGGACCGAGGGTGCGCAGTGCGGTGGCAGCCGTCAGGATTTTCTGATTGGAAGCGGGGATCAGGGAAAGATCGGGGTTGCGCTCGAATACCGTTTCTCCCGACTTGAGTGAGCGGGCAAGCACCCCGACGGAGGCATGTTTCAATGTGGGGCGCGACAGGATGGTAGATATTTTCGTGGAAAGCGATGTGGAAATCGCCGGGGATTTTCCCGGCACGGTTTGTGCAATACAGGGAAGTGAAAAAGCGAGAAAGAAAAACGCATGAGCGAATGCGACGTTTTGGAGTGTCATGTCACCAATGATAGCATATCGGGGCAACGCAGACTCGCTCGCCGAAGGATGGAATAGACACAAACCTCGCATAGCAAAAAATAAAAGTATAGAAAAATCAATCCTTATTTGGTTTGGCGAATAGAACTTGGGGTAGAATGACGCCATGTCTTGTTGCTGACGGGTGATTTCATGCGATAAGACAAGGGCACCCACATTATTGAAACGAACGGTAAGCCCCAAACGAAGGACAACACATGATGCTCACACATACTTCCGCACTAAAATTTAGCCTGATCGCATTTCTGGCTACTGCCACCGTAATCGGAGTAACCTCCTCATCGCGAGCGGAACCGCTGGTCGGTTTGACCATCTCCAACTCGCTGGTCACATTCGACAGTGCAACCCCCAACCTTATTTCGGCTAACCCGGCATTATTCGGGTTTGATGGGGCGGGTGAAAACGCGGTCTCGATTGATTACCGTCCCATTCCCGGCACGCCACTCACCGTTTTGACGGTCGGTCAGGTGGATAGCGATGACGCCACTATCGTCGGACGTCTTTACGATGTCGACGCAACGAGTGGTCTTCTGTCGAACGGTCGCATCTTAACCGCTTCGTTCAGCACCGCGGTTACGTACACGATTGACTTCAACCCGACCGGACCGGTCGCCTTGCGTATCGTTGGTAGTGATAATAGTAACTACCGGGTTACGAACCCGGTGACGGGTGCGACCACCGTGGACACCGCATTAACGGGCACAGGGATTCCGGCGATCGGCGTCGCGTACACCAACAACGACAACGACCCGCTTACTACGACCACCCTGCTCAACGTTGATCGTGCGGGCGATCGTCTTTCCACCATCGCCGCCCCGAATGGCGGCGTCACCGCTGAATTCGTGAACACCCTCGGCATAGATCTGAGCAATACCGGCTTCCAGGAGATCGACATTTCCGGCAGCGGTGTCGCTTTCGGCGTGTTCCAATTACAGGGGCAAGGCAACGTCTCGCGCCTGTATTCGTTAAACCTCGCCACCGGTGCGGCAACCCCGACAGCCGTTGACAATCGTCTTCGGTTCAACAACACGAATATTGTCGTGCGGGGAATCGCCGCCGCACCGTCCATCGTGCCGGAAAATAACACGATGGCGTTACTCGCGGCGGGTCTGACGTTCGGTGGCATCCTGGTGCGCCGACGCAAGATCAGCAAGTAATCGCTTCCGGAATCGGTGGCGCGTCTGTTCGGAGTATGGGATAACGATTCGTTATGCCGGAAACTTCCGAAAGACGCGCCCTTTTTCTTGCCATTTTAACAATGCTTACGTGGGGCGCGGCAGGCTCCTTCGTCCGTCTTCTCGCGGAACGGTTGCCAGCGACGGCTCCTTTCGTTTCGTTCGCGGTGCTTGGCGGACGGCTCGCCGCGTCGTTTGTATTTCTCGTCGCGCTACTACTTATATTTCAGCCCCGCCAATTTAAGCGTGATATATTTCCCGCGCTCCGTTTGCGAGAAACATGGATTGCCGGTGGCTTTCAATTCGTTTATTACCTGCTTGCCGTGGTCGCGTTCACCCTCGCGCCGATTAGCGAGATTGCCCTGTGTGCATCTACAGCTCCACTGTGGGTGCTATTGGCGCGCCGTGTCCGCGCCCAACCGATTTCGTCCACCGAGATTCTCGGAGCCGCCGTCGCTCTTGCCGGTGTCACCTTGATCGTCCTACCCAACCTGTTCAAACAGTCGGTCGGGGGCGTGCCGGATGTTTTCCCGCACCGCCTTTGGGGCAACCTGTTGGCTCTTGCCTCCGCCGTTGTCACGGCGGTATACGCTCTGTACCAACGCCGTTACACGTTGCGCGAACGTCCGATTGAGCCGCGTGCCCTTTCTCTGGTCGCGTTTTTCATCGGACTACCGTTGCTATTTTTTCTGCGACCCGTTCCTCCCCCGGCTCTTTTCAGTCCGACGACCGTGTGGCTCTTCACCGGGCTGGCACTCGTGACAACGGTTCTACCGACTCTGGCGTTCGCGTTCGCTTCGCGCCGTTTGCCGCCGGTAACGACAGCGACCGTCGCCCTGTTTTTACCTTTTTTTGCCACCAGTTATGCCGCCATCGCATTGAAGGAGGTTCCCTCCTGGCTACTGCTTCCGGGCGGGACGCTGGTACTGTGCGGACTGGGACTGATTCTGCGGCGACCGAACCGTCAGTGAAAATTCTTATGCGCGGCGAGAAGTTGCCGTGCCGCATCGCGTAGCCACCACTGTAGTTGTCGAAGCGCGTCCCCGCACGGCGTCCCTGCTCCCTGATTGGCATCCGCCCATAGTGTTTGAAAAGAAGCGATAATCTCGATTTGCCGTTCGGCGATGAATAGATGACGGAGCGGCTTCCAGACCACGAACGCTCCCGCCAGCTTCTCCGCACCCGCGTATGCCGCCCATGGAGAAAGATATGCCCACTCTACCCGTGCCGACGCCGTTTGCGCATCGGGTCCGAACCAGTCATCGTCAAGCAGGAGTGTTCCGTACCCGTAGAACGGGAACGTGATACAGGCATGCGACCAATCCAGAAACACCGGAGTTTTCTTCGCCGAAATCCAGCGCAGATTGCCGACATGCAGATCGCCATGTTCCAGACAGTCCGGCAGCCCCACCCCGGCAAGTCGCTCCAATCCTTTCTGAAACTGCGGCAACAGCGTATCGAGCCGACCCCATTCCGTTTCCGTCAATCCGGCAGGCGAACCTTTCAACGCAGATTGCAAGCGGGATGGAAATCGGGAGAGGCGGTTACGAAGCGTGGCAACCCGCAAATCCACGCAACCCGACTTCAGAAATGACTCGATCCGTCCGACGGAATCGGATTGGATAACGGCATATCGGTGTACGGTCTCGGTCCAGGTAGACAGTGCGGAGTGGCTACCCACCGGTTCACCCCCGACATCGGTCATCAGCATTTCCGGGCAGTTCGTGCGTGTATTCTCGATCTCGCTGGCGTTCAATATAACCGGGAGTTGATCAGGGTACTCCGCACTCAAGACTTTCGTCAACCGTGCTTCGTGCTGAAACGGCGGCGCGACCGCTTTGAGATAGACCGTTTCCCTGTCGGTCTCTGTGCGCAGAACGGCAGAGGTGTACGCGCCGCGTAGCTGCTCGGTATCGGGATGACGCGTTCGCTTGTCGGTTCGCAGAATGACGTGGATTCGGTTTTCGGCTTCTCCGATCCAACCCTCTCGCCACCACGGAAGGAGATCGATGTTCGCGTTTCCGGCAATGTCGCGGAGCCACGCAAGGAGTAGTTCTCCCTGGATCGGCGACGAAAAATGCAGGGTAGACAGATCCTCGACCGAAAACCAGCGGGAGCCATCACCGGATGATGCCGTGCGCTCCCGCAACGGCTCTGCAACATACACATTGAGCGGCGACCCGACATTCGACAATCGAACGGCGTACCGTATACACACCCGTGCTATCCCGAGTTGCTGTTGCAACGCCTCGCTCGTCGCGGGAAAATTAGTGTTGTACGCTTCCGTCGCCGGAAAAAACGCGGGGAGCTGCCAGCGATCCTCGCTTTGTCCATCGCCTGGGGTAAGCAGGACGGAGCGATGCCCATTTTGTAGAACACATACAATAGCCTGGTACCACTCCATTGTTTTGCTCCTTCACTACAGCGCGATTTGCATCGCCGCCGCCGATCTCGTGTCCCATTCCAGTCGGATGTGCTCGGGGGCGTTGCCTTCCGTCTCCGCGAGCACGAGTATATTTTCGCCGATATGAAGCCAGGGTTCCGGGGCATAATATACCTCCTGTGGTCCGACCGGTTGCCAAAACCGCCCGAGATTGCGCCCGTTGAGCCACAAGATCCCCTTGCCCATGCCATCAAGACGGATCATCAGTGGCGTTGCCGTATCTACCGGCTTATCCAGAGTGAACGTAGATCGGCACCAGCGTATCGGCGCGGAATCAGGGGAGGTAAGCGGTTGCCATTCGACCTCAGGTGTCAGACTGCTCCCTTCCTTTCCCATCCAGCCTTCGCGCTCTCCGTAAAGCGTCCCCTGAAAACGCCACTTCGTCACATCAATCATCCAGCAAGCCCCCGGCACGTTCAGCGTGACCGGACCGTAGATGCCCTTCTTTTCCTTTTCCTGCCCCTTACCGATCTGCCAATCGCCCTTGATCAACCCCAGATTATCGGCGAGAACCGCCAGTACATTGCGCCCTACCGTCAACTCGATCTCGAACGTCGCGGTATGGGGAACGCCCGCGTGGTTGTCCTCGGGCGGAATGTCCGACGCGCCGACACGCACCCCGTTGACATATAAAACCAACCGGTCGGTGCAGGCGGCGAAATGCAACGTTCCGGAGGCGGTAACCGGCGATTCGATCCCGGCGCGGTACCAGCCGTACGGATTATTGCCGTTGCCAAGCGCGATCATCGAAGTCGGTTCCTTCATCTCGATCCAACCGGAATCGTCAAAATCCGGCGCGGTATAATCTGGTTCAAAGGCAGATCGCCATTCGGAAAGGACAGGGGGGGTGGCCAAGTCCGGCGCGACGATATTGATTTCCGTGATCGCCCCTTCCGTGGAAAGGCTGAAAAGTGAATGCGTCTTTCCCGGCGCGACTTCCACGGTCGCAAAGTCGTCGCCATGCTCCCGCACATCGTCCGGTCCGATGATCACCGGCGCGTTGTCCCCGTTCTCGGCAAAGAACGTGCGCCCGGCGAGGTTCGCGGGCAGGGCGACCACCTGCGACGGTCCCAGCGGATATACCAGCGGCGCGTCGCTGAAGGTGACCATTACTGATTGCCCGCGCTCCGAACCGTGGAACAGGACCACTTCTTTCGTTTCTCCCGGTTCGCCATACACATACACCCGCGCCCCCTCGAACGGATACGGGCGGATATGTGCCGTTAAAACCGGCGCGTCCGATTTGACCAGACCGACATAGGACGCGAGATACTTGCCGCCCTCGACCGGTTCACCGATCGGGGCATCATGCACATACGGGAACAGTTCGCGCGGTTTTAACCGGACTTCGGGCAGGTACGGTGCGACATGCCCGGTCACGGCATTTTCCTTGTCCGGATTGTCTACGAACAGAATCCCACCGTTCTGTTTTGTCGCCGTCTCGGAAACACGCAAGCCGTCACTGCCTTTCAAACCGCGTTTGTGTTCGCCGTGTAGAAGGATATGCTTCCAAGTTTTCGCCCAGAGCGCGACCCGCTTCGACGCCCGCCATTTTTCGGTCAGTCGTCCCGTTTCGGAAACCTGCGCATCATAATCGTAAGATGTGGTTTGAATATACATCGGTGTGTACCCGAAATTAGTACCGCCGTGATACACATAGTAGTTGTAGCCGCACGCCCCTTCGGCGAAACAACGCAGACTGGCATATTCGATATCTTCCGCGCTCCGGGTGTGGTGCGGTTGCCCCCACGCGTCGTACCACGCCGTCCAGAACTCGGTGCTGAAGATCGGCTTGTCGGGATGTGTTTCGCGGTGTTTGGGCATCAGGTCGCCGGGGTTGTGCGAATTGACTCCTTCCACAGTCCCCGAACAGTAGCCCGCGCAGGAAAGAAGTGGGACCGTGATGCCGCGCCGCAAAAGTCCGTCACGAACGTAGTGTTGATATTCATCGTCCACGATCATATCCTTGCCACGTGTCCACGTCAGGTTTTCGTATTCGTTCTCGACCTGCACCAGAATCACATTGCCGCCGTTCGTCCATTGATGTTTGGCAATGATCGGCGTCACGGCGTCGAAGTAGGCATCCGTCGCGGCGAGATACGGCGCGTTCATACGGCGTGTTTCGAGACCGGGAACATTGATCAGCCACGACGGGAACCCGCCAAAATCCCACTCGGCGCAGATATACGGACCGGGGCGCACGATGACGTACATCCCCTGCCGTTCGCACTCGGCAAGGAAGTCGCCCAGATCGGCGTCGCCGCTCCAGTTCCACTTGCCCGGCTCCGGTTCATGGAAGTTCCACGCGACATACGTTTCGACGGTATTCATCCCGCCCCGTTTCGCTTTCGCGATGCGGTCCGCCCAGAGTTCATGCGGGACACGGAAGTAGTGGATACACGCGGAAAGAAAGATCTCCGGTTTGCCGTCAATCAAAAAAGTGCGGGAGTTGTAGGATACGGAAGGTGCAGAAACGGTTTCGCTCATGGTGGCCATAGTATACCGGGCTTGCGGGGGTTTTGACCGACGGGGGTTCCCCGACGCTATTGTTGCGCGAGAAACGATTCCACCTGTTCGCGCGTCGGTTGCCCGGCGACATTGCCGTAGCACTGGATACGGAGCGCGACGGCGGCTTGCGCGAACGTAGCCGATTCGATGACACTTTTTCCCTCCCGGTACGCCCACAAAAACGCGCCATGAAACAGGTCGCCCGCCCCGCAAGTATCCACGACATTTTCGACATTGAAGGCGGGCAAATGAACCGGCTCGCCGCCGTTCTCGTCACGGCACCCGATCACCACGCCGTCCGCGCCGAGAGTTACTCCGGCGACCGTCGCACCGTGCGCAAGGAAACGTTTCGCCTGCTCGATAGGATCGTCGGGGCATCCAGGGAAGGCACCAGAGCTGGCTACTTTTGACGCAATGATGATGTCACACTCCGGGAATAACCGCGCCTTTTCCTCGCGGAACGAGCCAAGGTCCAGTGAAACTATGGTTTCATACTCACGCAATAGGCTTACTGTTTCAAGAATCGCGGTGATGTCCCGTCCGTCCACATGGAGAAGCCCGCAACCGCGCATACCTCCGATCTGCTCCCGCGTCAGAGTCGGTAATGAGGAGTCATTCCAGTTCGTCAGCGTGCGGGTGCCGTCACTCATGTTCAACACAACAATCGAGTGCGGAGTGCTACAGTTGTAAAAATACAAATACACCAGGCTGGTATCGACGTCGCCGGATAGAAGCCAATGCACTTTCTCGCCCGCCCCGTCTTCTCCTACCGATCCCGCTATAAGGGGCAACTCGTCCAGACCCAGCCGTGCCATTGCCATCAGCGCGACCGGGACCGGACCGCCGACCTGCTCGAAATAATGTGTCGCCGTGGATTTCGTGTCGCGCTCCCATCGGTCGGTCACGGCGACATGATCCAGTCCGACGATGCCGATGCCCGCGACGCGGCGCGTGCGCCAGTCTGTTTGGTTCATGGCAGTAGGTTCGGTTCCCATAGTCAAACGCCCTCCCGCGAAAACACGGGGTTATGGCGAGGCAGCGACAGGCAAAAACGACGCGTCCACCAGACCCGTAAGGTCCGGCTTCGTGCGCCCCAAAAATCCGAGGGAGAACGAACGGTCTGCTTGCGTTTGCAGGGTCGCCGGATAGGAGTCATTCGTGAACGTAATTCGCTCCAGCGAGTCGGCGATAATGGTATCCTTCAAACCGCGCGTCGTCAGACGCTTGATCTCGGCGTTGATCGGCGCGACGGCGGCTTTTTTGTCAGCTTCGATACGGGCGGCGATTTCGGTGTGTGCGGCGACGATACTTCGTACCAGTTCGGGGTGTGATTTCAGGAAGTCGTTACGTACGACGATCACTGTGGTCGCGTACTGTTTGCCGGGCCATTCGTCGCGGTCCTCTAGAATCAGTTTCGCACCCTGCTCGGCGATCAGGCGTGCGCCCCAGGGTTCCTGCATCCACGCGGCATCGAGGGCTTTCTGCTCGAACAGTGTCGCCAGTTGCGGAGAATCGGTCGGTATGATCTGGGTTGATCCGCCTTGCTCGGAAAGCTTCTGCTTCAAAACCTGCGTCACGTAGTACCGCGCCGCGACATCCTGCGTGCCGCCTTTTTGCGGGGTCCCGATGCGCTTGCCGACGAGTTGTTCGGGCTTCGTGATCCCGCTATCGGCACGGGCAACCAGCACCGCGCCCCCGGAAGCCGCCCCGGAAACGATCCGCACTGCGTCGCCTTTGGTTTTGATGAATACGTTGATCGCGGGCGTCGGACCGATATAGGCGATGTCCACCTCGCGGGCAAGCAACGCTTCCATCTCGGACGGACCGTTCAGGAAAACTTTTGGCTCGATGGTGGCTTTCCCGGCGACGGCTTTCGAGAAGGTGCCGTCCGCGACCCCTATAATGGCGGGGGCGTGGGTGACGTTCGGGAAGTAGGCGAGGCGGATCGCAACCGGCTTTGTGGCGGTGTTGCCGGTGGCTGCTTCTTCGCCGGGCTTGCAACCCGATAATCCGGCGAAAAGAAGGGCGGTGGAAAATACTGCCGCCCCCAAGAACTGTTGTCGTGTCATGGAAGATAGTATACGCGCTTACGGTTTCGGGTGTCGCCGCCAGTCGTTGTCGGTGTACGAACGCCAGGTCTTGTCCGGGGTGGTGACGAACTTGGCGTGGCCGTCGGCGTAAGCGATGTTGGCTCCGCCCTTGGGATACACGGGTGACCCGTTTTTGATATGGCGTGCGGCGATCCGGGCTTGTTGTAGGTTCACATCGGCGGGCGGTAGCAGGGCGGGACGAACCGCGCCCATATACTTTTGCGGATACACGCCGCCGCGAGACGCTCCGCCGTTCGCCCGTTCGGAATCGGCGAGGAGCAGGAAGTTAGCGGGGCTGTCAATATCAGACAACCCGTATTGATCAGAAACGCCGAAATCTTTGCCGCCGTCGGTGGTGTTGGGGTCCGCGTAGAAGTCTACCCACGCCTGGTTTGCCGGGGGCGCGACCAGGAGTGCTTCGTTATGGTTGAAGCCGTAGTCGGAGAACCACCAGTTGCTCGACACGGGGGTCGGCCAGTCGTCGGGATTCGAGGGGCAACGGAAAATGTTCTGGCTTTTGATGTACGGGTCCGTCTTGCCGCGGATGCTCCAGATGAAACGAGCCTCCGGCGTGTTTGCCACGGTTATGGGCGCGGTTCGCTCTGTGACACTCGGAAAATACAGTTCGTCGTAGTCCTGAACATACTGCATGATGCCCAGACCGATCTGGCGAACGTTCGACAGACAGGAGGATTG
>JACMIS010000888.1 GCA_014381035.1 Armatimonadota bacterium | reverse complement strand
CCTCCGTCTCGATCCGCGCGAGCACCGGCGGGCCATCGGGCGGCTGGCACTCCTGGAGGCGGGCGGCGAATTTGAAGGAATGCGCGGGGACAACGCGGTCGTCGTGGTCACTCGTGGTGACGAGTGTCGCCGGATAGCGTGCTCCCGGCTTCAAGTTGTGATAGGGCGAGTAGGCAAATAACGCCTTGAATTCCGCCTCATCTTCCGGGGAGCCATAATCCGATGCCCATGCCCACCCGATAGTGAATTTCGGGAAGCGGAGCATATCCATGACGCCGACCGCCGGAAGACACGCGCCAAACAGGTCGGGGCGCTGATTCATCACCGCTCCAACTAGCAGACCGCCGTTCGATCCGCCGGAGATCGCGAGTTTCGGCGTGGACGTATACTTTTCCCGGATCAAGTACTCGCCCGCCGCGATGAAGTCGTCGAAAACGTTCTGCTTCCTGAGTTTCATCCCCGCCTGATGCCATGCCTCGCCATACTCACCGCCGCCGCGCAGACATGCCACCGCGTAGACACCGCCCATTTCCATCCATGTGACGACGTTCGTAGAAAAGAACGGGGTCATACTCGCATTGAATCCGCCATACCCGTATAGAATCGTCGGGTTTTCGCCGTTTAACTTCGTGCCTTTCTTATAGGTCAGGAAGAGCGGGACCTTCGTGCCGTCTTTTGATGTGTAGAACAACTGTTTCGTCTCGAATTTCTCCGGCGCGAACGCGACCTTCGGCTGCTTGAACACTTCGGATTTACCCGTTTTCAGATCGTAGCGATACGTCGTATAGGGCGACGTGAAGCCGGAATAACCATAGAACGTTTCCGTGTCGGTGCGTTTGCCGCCAAACCCGCCCGCCGATCCGATCCCCGGTAGCGCGATTTCCCCCTTCGGTTTCCCGGAAAGGTCGAACGTTTTCACTTGCGTGTACGCGTCATGCAGGTACGAGACTACGAACGTGTCGCCGAAGAGCGAGACGCTTTGCAGTTTGTCTTTCGCGGATGTCGGTATCAGCGGCTTCCAGTTCGAGGCTTGTGGCTTGGCAAGATCCACGGCAATCAGCTTGCCCATCGGCGCATCTTTGTTGGTCGCGATATAGAACGTATCGCCGTCGTTGCCGATGAACGAATACGAGGCCTCCAGCGCGTCGAACAGTTCGACCACGGGGGTGCTCGGCATGTCGAGTCGCTTATAAAACAGGCGGTTTCTCACGTCCGTACCCTGAGAGACATACAGGATAAGAAATTTACCGTCCTCGGAGATGGTAGTGCTGAATCCCCACTCCTTCTGATCCGGGCGTTCATAGAACAGGGTGTCCTTTGCCTGCTCGTCGCCGATCTTATGGAAGTACACTTTCGGGAAGTAGTTGGCTTCCTGTAATGCTTGCCCCAGTTTCGGCTCGGCGTAGCGCGAGTAATAGAATCCGGAACTGTCTTTCGCCCAAGTCGCGCCAGAAAACTTGATCCACTTCAGCGTGTCGGGCAGATCCTTACCGGTGGCGATGTCGCAGATTTTCCACTCGTTCCAGTCCGACCCTGCGGAGGCGATGCCATACGCCAAATATTTGCCGTCCTCGGAGACGGCGGAGCCGGAAAGCGCGACCGTGCCATCGGCGGAAAGTGTGTTCGGGTCGAGCAAGACACGCGGTTCGGCATTCAGGGCGTCCGCGACGTACAGCACGGATTGATTTTGCAGACCGGTGTTGCGCGAATAGAAGTACCGTCCGCCCTCTTTTTCCGGCAGCCCGAACCGTTCGTAATTGACCAGTTCGGTCAGGCGGGCTTTGATCTTCCCACGCTCGGGAATCGCCGACAAATACGATTCCGTGATGGCGTTTTCGGCGTTCACCCATGCTTTCGTCGCGTCCGCGTCCGCGTCTTCCAGCGGGCGGAACGGGTCGGTGACGATCACACGATGATAGGTATCGGTGGTTGCGTCTTTCGGTGCATTGGGATAAGCGATTTTTGGATACACGGTTCGTTTGGCTTCCTTCTTGGGCGGTTTAGAGGCAGGTGTCGGTTTGGCAAGCGCGGTCAGGGAAAACGTCGTGGTTAGCCCGGATGCGGCAAGAAGAACAACACATGCGGTGCGGATGTTTCGTTGCATAGTGTTATTGTAACGCATTTCAGCGGGGCGGTGTGTCAGATGTGGTTTTGTCCACAAGTGTCCATTCGTCACTCGCTGCGTATTGCGTATAACGTGATTGACGCTTTCCGGGCAATCTACCGCCCGACAAACCCGCGCCCCCGATCGGTAATCCGGCATCGGGACGAAACGACAGGCACCGTTTTCACACAATTGTTTGCGGGGCGATCCGGAACCGGTTCGCGATACAATTCCAGCATCAGACCCGCCATGTCCAACGTCCCCCAAAACCTGTATGTCCCCTCGCAACACGCCCGAGACACCGCCCCTACCGCCAAGTGGCAAGTAGCCACACCCGATCCAGCCGCCGTTGACAGGTTGGTCGCCACACTCGATCTGTCGCCGATTACCGCCGCGCTTCTGGTCAACCGGGGTGTCACGACTCCGGACGCCGCCCACTCCTTTTTTTCGCCCGATCTGGCGGACTTGTCGGACCCATACCGTTTCCCGGACATGGAAGCCGCCGTAGACCGGCTTGCGTTCGCGGTGGAGAACAAAGAGAGGATTTTCGTCCACGGCGACTATGATGCGGACGGGGTCACTTCCGCCGCGCTGTGTGTGCGTGCGCTGCAAAGTCTCGGCGGCGATGTGACCGGGTATGTGCCGCGCCGCTCCGACGGCTACGATCTGCAAAAACCGGGCGTGGACAAGGCGAAGTCGCGGGAGGCGAAACTGATCCTGACGGCGGACTGCGGGGTTCAGGCAGTCGAACCGGTCGCCTATGCGAAAGAACTCGGGATAGACGTCGTGGTCACCGACCACCACCGACCGGGAAAAACACTTCCCGACGCCTGCGCCATCGTCAACCCTTATCGTGACGACCCGGCAGCCATCGCGCGAACCTCGGTACTCGGGTTTCAGGATTATGTCGGGGTCGCGGTCGCGTTTAAGACGTTAGACGCACTCACCGAACGGATTCGCCCGACAGCGCGCACCGCGTTCCGCAAGAATTTTCTGGATCTGGTCGCCCTCGGGACGGTACAGGACATGGCTCCCGTGGTGGGGGAAAATCGCCTGTTCGCCACGCATGGTCTGGCGGCTCTGGCGTCGTCGCAAAAAAAAGGGATACAGACCCTGCTCACCCACTTCGGTCTCGACAAGGGCGAGACGCTTTTGTCGGAGCATATCAGCTTCCGCTTCGGACCGTTCCTGAACTCGGCGGGGCGCATGGGCGACGCCGATAAAGCCTACCGTTTGCTGATTACCAGGGATCAGGACGAAGCCGACCAGATCGCCGCCGACCTGGAAGGGATGAACACGCAACGCAAGCAGGAACAGGCGCGGATCGTCGCCGATGCCACCACGCTGGCGTTGCTCCCGGAATACACCGAGCGTCGCGTACTGGTGCTTGCGCAGGACACGTGGAAAGGGGGATTGGTCGGGCTTGCCGCCGGGAATCTGGTCGGGCTGTTCAACCGCCCGGTGATCCTGCTCGGTTTCAATCGGGAGCGCAACGAGTATCATGGGTCGGCACGCGGCTTCGGCAATTTCCATATGCTCGACGCCTTGAAAGCGTGTGATGCCCTGGGTATGCTCGGGCGATACGGCGGGCATTCCTCGGCGGCAGGTGTCACCGTGCTGGGCGATCATCTCGAAGCGTTCTGCGACAAGATGCATGATCTGGCAGAAGATACCGTGGATATGACCGACCTCGCGCCGACTCTGGCTATCGACGCCGAAATCCCGGACGGTCGCGCTTTGACGTTCGCTCTTTTAGAGGAGATTGACCGACTGGAGCCGTGGGGACGCGGAAACGAGGAGCCGCTCTTCTCGACCGCGAACGTGCGCGTTCAGGAAGTACGACGTGTCGGGAAAGATCAGAACACGCTCAATCTGCAATTGCAACTTCCGGGGATGTTTGGCGCGATGAAAGCCGTCTGGTTCAAGAACGGAGCGGCGGCGGACACACTCGCCCCAGGTAGCCGCATTGATATCGCCTATCGTCCGAAGTTCAACCACTGGCAGGGTACCACGAAAATCGAACTGTATCTCAAAGACCTACGCTCTTCTGACATTTAATTCGGCATTCAACGCCGAATCTCACCGTATACCCACATTTCGATAGAAAATAACCACCGAAAAATTACCGGGTTTCACCAACTTTTCCGTAGTGGATAGGTACTATAAAGCCGTGCCTCAGAACATACGAGTTCTGTTCTACAGGCAACCACCAACTGGCGGCACGCTTGTTGTTGTTTTTGCAATTATCACGATCTAAATCATCATGCAGACACGCAACTATTCCCAAAGGCAGTGTGGCCAGCTCAGTACGGAAGGAAAATCGGCGATGAATGACGAGACTATGAATCTTATCGAAGAACGCATCAGCGAGCGTAAACATGCACGGCGCAGCTTTTTAAAAACCGCGGGACTTGCTGCGGCAGGTGTCGCAGTAGCAACGGTCTTATCGCAAGACAGCGCGAACGCACAGCGTGGTGGACTTGATCCGGCGGTTCTCAACTTTGCCCTGAACCTTGAGTACCTTGAAGCAGAATACTACCTGCGTGCCGTTGGCGATAGCCTCGCGGCTCGCGGTATCGGTATCAATGGTGTCGCTAGCGGCGCAAACCCGGCAGCGGGCGGCGCAGTCACGTATCCGGATACGACACGTGTAACCTTCGCAACACCGCTTATCGAGCAATATGCTCTCGAAATCGCGGATGATGAAGCGAACCATGTCGCGTTCCTGCGCACTGCACTTGGCGGTGCGGCGGTTGCTCGTCCGGTAATTGATTTGCGCAATTCGTTCCTAGGGCTCGGTGCCGCTATTGGCGTTGCTGGCTTCGACCCGTTTGCCAATGAGAACTTCTTCCTGCTCGGCGCATTCGTGTTTGAGGACGTGGGCGTTACCGCATACTCCGGCGCAGCAGCTCTGCTCTCCAACCGTAGCATCTTGACCGCTGCTGCGGGTATTCTCGCAGTCGAAGCGTATCACGCGGGCGAAATCCGCGCGGTTCTCGCCGCGGGTGGTTTCTTCGCAGAAGTACAGGCAATCTCCGACGTGCGTGACTCCCTTGACGGAGGCGATGATCGCGACCAGGGTATTGGAAGTGCTCCGCCCCCGGTTCAAAACACATTCCCAGCGTCGCAAACGGTCAATATTATCCCGACCGATGACAACAGCCTGGCATTTACTCGAACCACTACCCAGGTTCTCAACATCGTCTACGGAAACCCGGGACCATCCCCGGTGTCGTTCACGTCGCCGACCACGTTCTTCCCGAACGGTCTCAACGGCGCGATCCGGTCGTAGTCAATATCTCTCGCTTCGCCCTCGCTCACCATCCGGTAAGCGAGGGTGAGGCACCGCTATTTCAGGAGCAATTCAACTTATGGCAACTTTCTTCCAAAAAGCAATCACCGGTGCGGTGCTCTCACTCGGCATCATCGCTACCGTTTCGACCTCGGCAAATGCCCAGACCGCGTATGCGATAGCAAACTTCGGCAACTCGCTGATTTCGTTCGATGTCACTAATCCTGGCGCGGCAACCCTTGTTGGCGACTTCAATGGCGCGGCAACGGGTCTGGACGCGATTGATTTCCGCCCACTCAACGGTATATTGTACGGCTACAATGATATTACGGATACTCTGTATACCGTCAATACTAGCAATGCATCGTTAACCATCGCCGCATCGTCCTTCCAGACTGCCGGGGCGACCAATAGCGAGATTGGTGGACTGGACTTCAACCCGGCGATTGACCGCGTTCGCTATGTTGACCTTACCGCAGAGAACCGCGTTTATAACCCGAATTCTTCGGCACCCGCTGCCAATGACACCTCGGTGCCCCCCGTTCAAAACCTGCGCTACGCACCGGGCGACCCGAATCTCGACCCCGACTTTGGACCTTCAGTGGTGGAAAACGCCTATGCGAACAATATTGCAGGGCTAACCGGAACACAGTATGTTATTGACTCCGAAGCAGATATTCTGGCGACACTCAACAACAACGGTGGTCTCCTTACCACGGTTGGTGGACTGGGTCTTGACGTCAGCACTTTCGCCGGTTTCGACATCTTCACTACTCTGGGTGGTACGAACACCGCTTATGCGATCTTCGATACCACGGCGACGGGCGATGGCTCGGTATCGAGCCTTTACACGCTTGATCTCGGTAGCGGTGCTGCCTCCCCGGCGATTGGTGGCTTTGGCAATTTCACCGGCGTGTATAGCCTTGCTGTTTCGCCGACGCTGGTACCGGAAGCTGGCACCCTGCCCCTTCTTGTCGGCGGTGTGATCACTGCTGGACTGGGCATCGTTGTTCGCCGACGTATCAAAAAATAAAAGACCTGTTTCATGTGGAACGTTTTTTGTTAGAGAAGGTTCCACATGAAACAGTTGCCGCGTCATCGCACTATCGGATGGTGCGATGACGCGGCTTTTTTCTTTGCCAAGCAAAGCGTTGAACGCGTCATCCAGTGACATCGTCTCACCTTTTTCCCACGCTCTCTGCCATTCACCTTCCGGTACTGATTCCTTTGCTTGGATCCGGATCTGGGCGAATGTCGCGACATGTTCGGGCAGTCGCGCCGCATTTTCGTTACGCCGTAACACCGACGCACACCCCCATATTCGCGCAGCACCCAGTGCATCGTTTTCACGACAAAGAAGTATCCCCCATTCTTCAAGGGCTTCGATGACATCAACGTGCTCCTGCATTCGCCGGTGCAACTGTAATGCTTCACGTAAACACTCCCGCGCCAGAGTGTGATTCCCTTGATCGCCCTGGACTCCCCCCAATACGGCAAGGGAGCGTGCGAGACCGTACACGTCCTCGATCCTACGGCGGAGCGTGATAGATTCCTCCAGCAGAGATTGTGCGGCGGGCAGATCGCCGCGAAACCGGTTCAAAACACCGAGATTGT
This sequence comes from Armatimonadota bacterium, assembly GCA_014381035.1. The sequence continues at coordinate 10,813 of JACMIS010000888.1, read as the reverse complement.
AGAAGGAATTGCCCACGTTGCGCATGTCACCGATCCGCTGACGAATCTCAAGGCATTCGCGCATGATTACTTCCGCCGCATCCCATTCGCCGCGCCCGCTGACGATGCTGGCAACATTGCTCAGTGTCAGGGATAGGTTACGCTCGTCTCCGATTTCGCGCATGATCTCCGTACTTTCACGGTAGTATCGCTCCGCTTCATCATGATCGCCGATCCGGTACGAGATATTGCCCAGATTGTTGAGCGCGGACCCGAGTCCCATCCTTTCCCCGGTTTGTTTTCGAATCCGAATACTTTCGCTGAATAATTGGCGGGCTTCGTCGAGTTCGTTCCGGTAGTACGCGGCGGCACCGAGCAAATTGAGCACGCCGCCCAGTCCTTTCTGATCATTGTTCCGTGTGTAAATCTCGCGGGCTTCATGGAGCCACTGGGTCGCCAGTGCGAAATCTCCCATGTTTTGCGCGAGCCACCCGATGCCTTTGAGAACTTTCGCACCGAGATCAACATACTCCGGATTGACACCGACCGGAATTTTCAAGGCTTGCTCGCACCAGTACCGCCCCTCTCGAAGCAGACCACGCGGTTCCCAGAACTGCCATAGTCCCGCACACATGCGCAGTAGCGGGTCGTCCCCTTTACCCAGGGCGACACGCAAATTCGGATATTCGGGGTCTATTCGCTTCAGCCAGTCCGGGCGGTTAGCCGGGGTAGATTCATTATCGAAACGTGTTACGAAATCAACACCCCAGGCGACGAGGCGATCCTGTAATAGTGCCGCTTCCCCGCTCTGCTCCAGTTTCTCCGAGGCGTAGTCGCGCACGGTTTCCAGAAGCCGATACCGCGCCGCGCCACTCCCTTCGTCTAACACGACGAGCGATTTCGATACCAGTTCCGACAACAGATCAAGAATGTCGGATTCGTCCAGAGTTTCGAGGCCATCCGTGGAAGTGCCGTCCCCGGAACAAACCTGCTCCACCGCCTCCAGGTTCGCACCGCTCACAAACACCGATAAGCGTCGCAATAAAATCCGTTCGTCGTTGGCAAGAAGATCGTGGCTCCAGTCCACTAATGCGCGAAGCGTTTGTTGCCGCGGTAGCGCGGTCCGGCTTCCCCCTTTGAGCAATCGGAACCGCTCGTCCAAACGTGCCGTAATTTCCTCCAGCGACATCGCTCTCAGTCGTCCTGCCGCTAGCTCGATTGCCAGCGGGACCCCGTCCAGCCGGTAGCAGAGTTCCGCAACGGCAGGCGCGTTGGCATTTGTGACGGCAAAATCGGGGCGTTGCAGTTGGGCACGCTCGATAAACAAGCGAACGGCTTCATACTGGGATAGGACGTGGGGGTTGGGGAATAGAGGGTAGTCTACCGGGGTCTTGATCTCCCGAATAGTGCTTCGTATCCCCCACTCGCTCACCCCGGAACTATTCACCGGAAGCGGCACCGCGAGAGGTGCCACTCGGTATACCTGTTCGCCGGGAGTGTTTAGCGGTTCGCGGGAGGTCGCCAGAAACGAAACGCCGGAACAAGCGGTGCAAAGCGACTGTGTGAATCGGGCGCATTCCGCGATCAAATGCTCGCAGTTATCCAGAATCAACAGAATATTCTTCTCGGCTAACGCTTTTTCCAGTGCCGACTCCGTGGAGGCGGTCCCGGTATCGCGCACTGCAAGGGTACGGGCTACTGCCGCCGCGATCTGCTGGGGTTCGGTGAGGGCGGCAAGTTCGATCTGGTAAACGCCGTGGTGGTATTTGTCGAGAACATTCGCGCCGACCTGAAGCGATAATCGCGTCTTTCCTACCCCGCCCGGTCCGGCCAACGTCAGGAGGCGGGCATACGGCATTAGACGCTCGATCTCGGCGATCTCCCGTACCCGTCCGACAAACGACGTGAATTGCTCGGGCAGGTTATTCGGCAGGTCAGGGCTACCGAGCGACCGGAGCGTCGGGAACACGGTTTGCACATCCCGGTGCGTCGGCTGATACACCGTTTCCGGGCGAGAAAGGTCTTTGAGTCGATGCGCCCCGAGTGGGAGCATGTTTACTCCTTCGGGCAGATGATCGCGAATCAGTTCGTATATCGCCTGCGATAGGACCGTTTGCCCCCCGTGCGCGATGGCGAGCAATCGGGCGATCCGGTTGAGCGGTGCGCCGACGTAGTCACTGCGTTCCTGTTCGACCGCGCCGATATGCAGTGCCATGCGCACCCGGAGCGGTGTTTCGGAGGACCATGGTTCCTGTTGGAGCGCGATCTGTGCGCGGAGTGCTGCACGGAGGGCGTCGGTCGGTACGGCAAAGGCGCAACAGAAGGCATCCCCGACGGTGCGGAAAACGACCCCGTTCGACGATTCCACGGCGTCCCGGATCATCTCATCGTGGCGGTACAACGCTTCGCGCATCGCAACCGGATGCTTTTCCCACAGTCGAGTGCTCCCCTCGATGTCGGTGAACAGAAACGTGACGGTGCCGGTGGGTAAAGCTATCATCGTCGCACTTCTATTATAAGAGACGGGAGGGGTTTTAACCACAAAGGACACAAAGGACATAGAGACCGGAAAGAAAAGGTTTTAGGGCTCAGGGCTTGTTGATTCGTCCCGCCCACCGACGGGCGTGCGAAGTGTAAAACCTTATAAAACTCTCTTTGCGGTCTCTGTGTCCTTTGTGGTCGAGCCCGTTTTCCTCTCCGGGTAGTGACATGCTATAATAGCGGCAAATGGCTCTTACCTCTGACGATATTAAAAAGGTCGGCACCCTTGCCCGCCTCGCGCTTTCCGAGACCGAAATTGACCGCTACACGCATCAGATGAATGATCTCCTGAACCAATTCGAGCGTTTGCAGGAACTAGATACGGACGATGTTCCGGCGATGAGCCATGCCGTGCCGGTTGCCGCTCTGCTGCGCGACGATATGATCAAGCCGAGTCTGCCGCGTGAGATTGCGCTTGCCGAGGGTCCGAAAACCGACCCGTGGATGGGTGGATTCGTGGTTCCGCAGGTGATGAGCGAATAATATAATGTCCGAACTTTACAAACTGACCGCCACCCAAATCGCCGACGCCATTGCATCTGGTACTGTCTCCGCCCGTGAGGTCGCCGAGGCACACCTTGCTCGTATCGAAACTACCGACCCCGACGAAACGACCGGCGTTCGCGCTTATATTACCGTCACTCCGGACGTTGCGCGGGCAGCCGCCGACCGTGTGGACGAGGCACGTCGACGCGGGGAATCGCTGTCCCCTCTTGCGGGTGTTCCTATCGCCTTGAAGGATAATCTTTGCACCGAAGGCATTCCGACGACCTGCGCGAGCAAGATTCTCGCACGGTGGAAACCGCCCTACAACGCTACAGCCGTGGAGAAACTGATTGCGGCAGGCTTAGTCCCCCTCGGCAAAACGAACCTGGACGAATTCGCGATGGGTTCTTCCACGGAAAACAGCGGACTTTTCGTGACGCGCAATCCGTGGGATCGAACCAAGGTTCCGGGTGGCTCATCGGGCGGATCGGCGGCGGCGGTCGCCTCTCTATCCGCGCCGCTCTCGCTCGGCTCCGACACCGGCGGCTCGATTCGTCAACCGGCGGCGTTTTGCGGGTTGGTCGGCATCAAACCCACTTACGGGCGTGTTTCGCGCTATGGTCTGGTCGCGTTCGGATCGAGTCTGGATCAGATCGGACCGTTCGCCCGGAATGTCACCGATGCGGCGATGCTTCTTTCCGTTATCGCCGGAGGGGACGACCGCGACTCGACGTGTGTCCCCCGCTCGGTACCGGATTATCGGGCGGCACTCACCGGCGACATTACGGGACTGCGTATCGGGGTACCGCGTGAGTATTTCGGTGCCGGACTGGAGCCTCAGGTGCGCGCTTCGGTGATGACCGCCATCGGTATTCTGCGCGGACTCGGCGCGGTCGTGGACGAAGTCTCGCTCCCTTCGACGGATTACGCGCTCGCCGCGTATTACATCGTCGCACCCGCCGAAGCCTCCTCCAACCTGGCGCGATACGACGGTGTGCGGTTCGGTTTCCGCCCCGAAGGCAAGTTCACCGGACACGAAGACCTGTTTCTCGCCACCCGCTCGCAAGGTTTCGGGTCGGAAGTAAAGCAACGCATCATGGTCGGCACTTACGCCCTTTCCGCCGGGTATTACGACGCGTACTATGCCAAGGCGCAAAAGGTGCGGACGCTGATAGCCAGTGACTTCGAACGCGTCTTTGCGGACTTCGACGCCGTAGTCACACCCACCGTGCCTACGACAGCGTTCGGCATCGGGGAAAAGTCGGACGATCCGCTGGCGATGAAGTTATCGGACATCTGCACGATCCCGGCGAACATGGCGGGCATCCCGGCATTGTCGCAATGTTGCGGCTTCGACGCGGGCGGCTTGCCCATCGGTCTACAACTAATGGGTCCGGCATTCGGCGAGGAAACGTTACTCAAGATCGCCCATGCCTACGAATCCGCGACGGACTGGCACACCCGCACCGCATGATCCGGGTGTTCCACGTGAAACTCAAAATCAGCTACTTAGTTTCACGTGGAACACTCTACTTATAGGTAGCGGATGCGGTTCAGATCAAGGACACGAAGGTAGATAGCCCCCAACGCGGACGATGCCTGATAGACCCCGTTTCCGTCTCGGTGTAAGTGCTCGGCAACGTTGTCGTAGAGCGGGTGCAAAAGCCTCTCATCCGGCATATCGGAAAAGTAATCGCCTTTCGAGTGGTTACAATCGGCGCAAGCATAGACCATGTTGTCCACACTGTCGCGCCCGCCCTTCGTGAGCGGTTTGAAATGATCGCGAGTCAAAGTACCCCCGAATTCCGACTCAGTAATGCCGCAATACCCGCATGAAAAGTTGTAGCGGACACGAAGATATTCCGTTTTCTCAGCGCGGATCACAGATGCATTCTACCGTGCGCGACCGGTCGTTATCACACGGCAGCATAGCACGAAGAAAGGCGCGGCGTCGCTTTTTTGATGCCGCGCCCTTCATGATTTAGCGAACGCCGAGTGTACGCCAGTCGAAAAACAGAAAGTTTTTCGGACCGCTGTTCATCATTACGAGCATGCCATTCGGGTATTTACCGCCGACGGGGCGAGACGTAGTCTCAATGCCGTCTGTATCGTCCGCATTGGTGGTTTTGATGGTTTTGACGATGCGCGAGTGGTCATGCGGATTGCCCGGTTCGCCGCCACGGTTGTAGATATACACGGTGGAGTTTTTCTCGATCTGGTCGGTACAAACAATGTAGCCTTTGCCGCCAGGTTTCGAATAGATGGCGATTCCTTCACGGTCGCCGGTGTAGCCCTTTTTCCCGAAAACGGCTAATTCCTTCTTCGCGTCGGGATGTTCCGGGTCCGCATGCCATTTGTGGATGCCGAAGTTTTCGTCGGCATAATAGATGTACCCCAGTTCATCGTCCACAGCAATCGCTTCGATCTCGCCATCGCCGCTGAAGTTTCCCAACTCACGCACCTTCACGCCGCGCACTCCGCCGTGACCGTTGTCCTCAAGGCGATACTGCCATACATAGCCTGACTTGGGGCCACTCTTGCGTGTCACACAGGCGAAGATCGCGCCGTCACGGGGACGCTTGTACAATGCGATGCCCATCGGGGAATGAAAACTCTCGTTCGTCTCTCCCTCAAAAACGGATACCCCGTTTCCCGATTCTTTGAGTGACCCGGTGCGCGAATTGATATAGTACAGGTGCAACTTGCGCCGCCCCCGCTCGGTCACAACGGCGATGTCGGTTTTTTGCGTGTTGTTCAGCCGAAACCCATATTCCACGTCCACATTGTTCGGGCGATCCAGATTCCCGAGCACCTGTTTGACTTTGCCATTGAGAGAGAATACATACATGGCACCCCCCTCTTTCGCCACGCTTTTGTTGGTACCGAAAACCAAGCTTCGTTCCCGGTCGGTCGGGTGTAGCCAGATCGCCGGGTCATCCGGATCAGTCGTGACGGATTGGGTCTTGACGACCGGTTTGATAACGGGGGAGGCTTTCTGTCGGGCGTGAACCGGTGACAACAGTACGGGGAAAGTAGAGGCAACAATAAGGAAGCCACGGAGATAGCGATTCATCGGATGTCCTTCCGACAGATACGTCGTATTCGACGAATCTGCCCTTTTGATTGCACTTTACTCACACCCATGCTTCGGCTAAGGGACCAGAATCCGGAGTTTTGCGGGTGCCATCACACGCACTGCCGGTCGCCCCTTGTACGAAAAAAATTCACCGTCTACCAGTATCTTCCGACCGATGAGACCATTCAGGTCAGGGAAAAGCGGGCGTTCATCGTCGCCAACTACGATGAGTACTGTTTTCGCTTCGTCCCCGGCGAAATAAAGGAGTGTGTCTTTGCGGTTCTCGACAAGACTGGACTGGACCACAGTTCCAAGCACTGCCCCCTGCTCACCGACGCGCTTTCGAACCTCGGAAAGACCATCGGAAAGGATGGCAGTTTTGATAACGGGATCATCAGCGCGAAGCGTCGTGAATCCGGCAACTAGGGCGGTCGAGACAGATGCCGCCGATGCCGGAGGAGAGACAGTACGGGATCGAAAAGTGATGAACGCAAATACGCCAAGAGCGGCGAACGCACCCGCGATGGAGAGACAGCCGAGAGGTTTGACGCGAAAGTGGAACATATGCCACTCACATCATACTACGGTAAATCGAAGTCTGTATTAAGGGAACATTAAATATTGATTTCGGTTTGCGATGGTCTGACACAGTAAGTAGGCGGGGGGACACAAGCCCCCGGCGGTGAGTATTAATGGACTATCGTCAGGTAAAAGAGTAGCCAGTTATTTCCCTTTTCGTTTGCGGAGCAGGTAATAGGACTTCCGATTGTTGCCGAAATTGCCTCAGAGGCAGGAGCAGGACCTTTCCCCATCTGCATCGTTGCAACAGAGTCACCGGTAATCGCCTCTGGTTTCCCACAACCGGATAAAACGTTTATTCCGACCTATAGCAGGCAAACTAAAGCGAGGGTAAACGCCCGGCTTTGAGATCGCATGGTCAACACCTTTCCCGGATCAGGTTGGCTTTATCTTATCCGCGCTTTCTATACACTTACTTCTAAGAAGTCGTTCTTCCTCGCAGGCTTCACTTCGCCGGAGGCCAGGTCTACATCCCGCAGAATAATTTTCTATGACCAACAATCTGTTCGGAATGGGTTCGGAGCCCCCCGATATTCTCTGTTCGTTGCGGAGCTTCGCTCCCGACAAATCAAGAAACCAGTGTTGTTATTCGTCGGCGTCATGGAAGCCGGGGATAGAAAGAGAAAACATCATGGAACCGTTTGTTGGTGAAATTCGACTCGTTGGTTTTAAATTCGCGCCGTCCGGTTGGATGACCTGTGACGGACAACTCCTGAAAATAGGAGATTACGAGGCTCTGTTCACATTACTAGGCACGCAGTTCGGGGGCGACGGCACCACGACATTCGCGTTGCCCGATCTCCGCGGGCGTACCGCGATCCATCAGGGGACCGGGAACAACCTTTCCAAGCGCGATGTGGGCCAGGTAGGAGGTGAGGAGGCGGTCATTCTTACTGCCGACCAGATGCCCGCCCATAGCCACACGGTAAATCCCGCCGCTTGTAACGAAGAAGCAGGGCTGACAGACCCGACGGATGCGATCCCCGCGAATAACGGCAACGCCAACTATTTGCCCGCTCATCTCGCCAACGTAGCGATGGGGGGAGCCACCTCTTCGGTCCAAGGCAGGGGTGAGTCGCATGACAACATGCCGCCGTTTCAGGTCGTCAACTTCATTATCGCGCTCAACGGGATTTACCCGTCACAATCATAGTTCCCCGGCGGTCACAGACCGTTCCCACGAACACGGTGCGCGGTCATCCCGCCGCGCACCTTTGGAAAGCCGCATTGTGCGGCTTCGTAACCCCGGAATCGCCATGCGTTGCGAACTACTTCGCATCCGCTTTCAAAGCGATCAGGCTATGCAACCGTCCGGCGAGAGAGTTTCACAACGAAAGATCAATCTGGCTATAAATCATGTCTATATACAAACTACCGATGCATCGTTTCCTGTGCTTGGCAAGCCTTATTGCCGCGCCCTGCCTTATCATTACGTCAATCCACTCTGCGCACGCTCAGTTCGCAGAGACCGAGTCTAACAACACCAAACCGACCGCAAATGTTCTCAATCTCGGGACGGGAACTTCCGCCACGATCAGCGGTGCCAGCGCGACCAGCGGCGACATTGACTACTACCGCATCAACACCACTTACCAGACGCCCGGTATTTATCGAAACCAGATACAACTCAGTAATACCACGCAGTTTACCGGGAGCATACGGAGTTTGACACAGGTCGCCGGTGTCGTCACCGCAGGTAGCGACGTGCTGTTCCAATCCTCTCTGGGGGCGGGCACGGCAACTCCTTACGATTTCAACCAGTACTATTCGTTCGGCGGCACGAACAAAACACAGTCGATGAACTACAGAATACTCAGTAGTAGCTCCTCCACTGGCGGCGCGTACACAGCCACCTTCTCCTCATCCCTCATCACGCCGACCGACATCGGCAACTTCACCCCCGGCACTCTCAACTTCAGCGCACTGGCGAATATCGGTTCCAGCGGCGTCGCGACAAACACCGAGATAGTGGTCCTGGACTCCAACTACAACGTCTATTATGACAACGTCGCTAGTTCGCCGACGTTCGGGTTCGCAGCGGTCAATGATAACGCGGCGGCCGGCTTCAATCTGACCCGTAACTTCGACGTCGGGACGTACTACATCGCCATCGGTATCGGCAACGTAGCGACCAACGATTCTGCCCCGACGGACGAAGCTACGACCTCCCGCAATAACCCGGTCCTGGACTTCGACAACGTCATTGCGACGAACAATACGTTCTATAACGGCAACAACGGCAACACGCGCCCCGCGAACTTCGCGATCACCGACAGCGACGGTGCCCCCTACTCCAGCTCGGGGCAAGTCATCCCTTCTCTATACGCACTCAACTTCTATTCGTTCACCGTGCGTACGCCCGCCGCAATCGTTCCGGAAGCGGGCACACTCGCTCTGATACTTCCTGCGCTGGGTCTCGTCGGAGCCGCGACCCTGCGAAGAGTGAAAGCATCCTGAATAGCCCTGTGAGAAAGAATGGGCGTGGTGTCCTTTTGCTGACATCACGCCTCGTCTCTTCGGTGCGTTAGCGGTCGGCAGCAGCGACACTGACTAAGGTGTTCGCAAAAGTTTGGTGACCTTTCGGTACAGTCGCCCGGCCGTTACCGTCTCTTGGTTGGGGGAAGATCGTGGCATTCCACCTCGATCAGTTTCTCCAGGGTGAGCCATTTAACATCACCATCAGCGAAGGACAATTTTGTGCCTCGTGTTTTATCCGAGTCATGATTCCGACTTCGCACTGTGTCCTAATATCATAACCATAAAGCTTATAAAGGGGTAGACGACGGTATAGTTACGGTTCGAGGATGTGCCATTATTTCAGATCACACAGACAAAAAAGTGCCCCAGCTGAATAATCAACTGGGACACTCGGCTTCAATTTCAATCGCGGTAGTGAATTAGTCGGTGTCGCCCCTGGATAACTCGCTACTTAATGATTTAGTACATACCGCCCATGCCACCCATACCGCCAGGCATGCCGCCACCGCCTGCGGGAGCCGGTGCTTCCTTCTGCGGCTTTTCGGCGATCAGGGCTTCGGTAGTGAGGACCAAACCCGCGATGGATGCCGCGTTCTGGAGCGCGAAGCGCGTTACCTTTGCCGGGTCCACGACGCCTGCCGCAAGCAGATCAACATACTCACCGGTCGCCGCGTTGTAGCCCAAGCCGCCTTCGCGGACACGGTTAACAACGACGGAGCCTTCTTGCCCGGCGTTCTCCGCGATGGTGCGGAGCGGTGCTTCGAGCGCGCGGGCGATGATCTGTGCGCCGATCTTTTCGTCGCCTTCGTACTGCGCCGCATTTACGGCGTCAATCGCTTTAAGAAGTGCGGTTCCGCCGCCAGGGACGATCCCCTCTTCCACTGCAGCACGGGTCGCGTTGAGCGCGTCTTCGATGCGGAGTTTCTTTTCCTTGAGTTCGGTTTCCGTAGCCGCGCCGACCTGAATCACGGCGACGCCACCAGAGAGCTTGGCGAGTCGCTCCTGCAACTTTTCGCGGTCGTAGTCCGAATCAGACTTTTCGATCTGCGATTTGAGTTGCGCGATGCGACCCTGGATCGCCGCTTGCGAACCGGCACCTTCAACGATAGTGGTTTCGTCCTTGGTGATCACGACACGCTTCGCGCGACCGAGGTAGGTAAGGTCAATGGATTCGAGTTTCAAGCCGAGGTCTTCGGTGATGAACTTGCCGTCGGTGAGGACCGCGAGGTCTTCCATCATCGCTTTGCGTCGGTCGCCGAAGCCGGGAGCCTTGACCGCCGCGACGTTCAGGATGCCGCGGATCTTGTTGACGACGAGGGTCGCCAACGCTTCACCGTCTACGTCTTCGGCGATGATCACGACCGGGCGATTGCCCCCACCCTTGACGGTCTTTTCCAGGACCGGGAGCAGATCCTGTACGGAGGAGATCTTTTTCTCGAAAAGCAGGATATACGGATCTTCAAAAACCGCTTCCATGCGCTCGGTGTCGGTGACGAAGTACGGGGAGATGTAGCCCTTGTCGAACTGCATCCCTTCCACGAGATCGAGGCTGGTTTGCGTTCCCTTGGACTCTTCGACGGTGATGACGCCGTCTTTGCCGACCGCGTCCATCGCTTGCGCGACCAGTTTGCCGATGGTGGCATCATTCGCGGAAATCGTGGCGACGTTCGCAAT
>JACMIS010000887.1 GCA_014381035.1 Armatimonadota bacterium | reverse complement strand
GTCAAAATGCCAACTTTCATTGTATAAAACTCCGTGTTAAAAATGTCGTCCAGTGCGCAAATGCGCCCGGTGCATAGATACAGCACCGGGCGCATCGTTTCCTTCTGTGCGACAGGAGTAGAACTATGCAACCACTTTCCGTCGCCGAATGACGGTCAGTCCACCAAGAACGATACCCGGCAAGAGTAGCGCGAACGTGCCTGCCTCCGGCACAACCGCCGCCGGGTTGAATGCGAACTGTCGCTGTGTGGAGTTGGGAGTTCCTGTCCCGTTTTGAACGCGCACGGGGAGCGGGGCACTGGGCGTGTACACAGTGCCATCCTGTAGCGTCCCCGTAACGTTGAAGGCGTCGAACCCGTCACCATCGATACCGAGATAGGTCGCGGACAAGCCCGTGCCGAAAATATTCGCCTGTGTGCTGGTCCCGAACAGTGAGATTCCACTGCCCGCGACGGTGGGCACAATCCCGCCGGTGATGTTAGCGACGGTGTTTCCGAGGAGGGTCAGGTTTGTGAACACACCGCCGCTGATTGTGGCGACGCTGTCTTGTGGAATGCCAACGCCCCCGAGAAACAGGTTCGTGACCGAGCCAATGCCGCTCAAGGAGACATCAGCACTGTCAGAAAAGACGGCGAGTTCTACCGCACCGGCACTGATGGAAGTTTGACTATTGTCTGCCCCGAACAGGTTTGCAATCGTTCCACCGGTCATGTCTGTACGGAAATCGCCGAACGTGCGCACCCCGTATCCGGCGAGACCATCACCGACAGGGTCGCTACGTGTGGCATTCGCTCCGGCACCGATGGTGAATGTAGCACTGCCCGCGAGCGTGTTGTACGGCGCGATACTGCTCTTTCCGACGTACAAATCGTTCCCGGCAATGTCAGCGTTCAGGCTGGTGTCAGCAAAGACGAAGTACGCCTTCCCGGCAACGTCGAACGTGTACGACGCGCCGGAAGCGTTAGGAACGATAGGCGCGGCGAATACCGGCGCGGTAGCGACAATCAGCGTCGCTATGGAGAAAAGCACGAGATGTTTCATGACGAGATTCCTTTTGCCCGTACCGCGATAGAATTTGCGAATGCGGTTGGCGGGCGGGGACATTCTCCCCACAAGTGATGCGGGTATTGATCCGGTGTGAGAAAAGCCTCCTCTCCCGGCTTCTATTACATCGTTGCACGAATAATCGCACGACTCATTGCGCGAAATGCTGTTTATTACCCCTCTTGTCAAGTTTGTGAAAAAAGGTACAATGTAAACATGTTCATGAAATAGAACAACAATGGAACGGGTATAAACCCGGCGGAAACGGAGACGGAGCAAATGGCATTAGCAGAAAATGGGCACGTTCCGCGTGTCGTGATTATTGGCGGCGGATTCGCCGGACTCGAAGCGGCGAAAGTGCTGGGTAATAAGCCAGTCGAAGTGATCGTGCTGGACCGAACGAACCACCATCTCTTTCAGCCACTTCTGTATCAGGTCGCGACCGCCGCGCTGGCACCGACTGATGTCGCGACCCCGATCCGACATATCCTACGTAAATACAAAAATATCAGCGTCATGCTTGCTGAGGTAAAAGAGATTGACCCGGATCGAAAAGTGGTTATTTTTGACGAGGAGGGCGACGAACTGCCGTTCGATTACCTGCTCCTTGCCACTGGTACGCGCCACGGCTACTTCAAAAACCCGGAATGGGAACAGGTTGCCCCCGGCTTGAAAACCATCAACGACGCCATGGAGATACGCCAGCGATTTTTGATGGCGTTCGAGGAGGCGGAAAAACGCGAGATAGAGCGCGACGAAATGGAACGCAAAGCGCGGGAGGAGGTCTCGACGACGGAGCCACTGTCGTACGAGACCCGCCGCGCCGAAGCCGAAGCGCGTCAAGCGGAAAGGGACCGAGACGCCTTTTTGACGTTCGTGATCGTCGGGGCGGGTCCTACCGGTTGCGAACTGAGCGGTACAATCCCCGAAGTCGCCAAGAAAGCGATGAACAGTGACTTCCGGCGTATAGATACGTCCGCTGTCCGGGTCATTCTTCTGGAGGCGGGGCCGCGTATCCTCCCGCAGTTTCCCGAGGATCTGGCGGAGAAGGCGAAGCGCGACCTGGAGAAACTGGGTGTCGAAATACGTACCGGTGACGCAGTCGTGCGATTGGAAAACGACTGCGTGTATCTAAAGTCCGGCGACTCCATCGCGACCAAGACCATCATCTGGGCGGCGGGGAATGTGGCGTCACCGCTCGCCAAAAACCTGACCGATCAGCTCGACAAGGCGGGTCGGGTGAAGGTGGAAAAGGACCTATCCGTACCCGGTCGCCCCGAGATCTTCGTCGCGGGGGATTTGATGGCGTTCGAGATGCCGGATGGCAAGCCCGTCCCCGGGGTCGCGCAGGGGGCGATCCAAAGCGGCGCGATAGCCGGTCGAAACATTCTGCACCGACTGTATGGCGAAGGCACGGACCCGTTCTCCTACTGGGACAAAGGCAATCTCGCGGTGATCGGGCGGGGGAAAGCGATTGCAGACCTGCATTTCGCGAAAGTAAGCGGCTTTATTGCGTGGTGCATCTGGCTCTTCATTCATATTCTGTACCTCGTCGGCTTCCGCAACCGACTTTCCGTATTGATCCAGTGGTCTTACTCGTATCTGTTCTTCCAGCGCGGGGCAAGACTCATCCAACCCGAGGGGAGACAGGAGCGCATTCTTGCCGAAAGTTCCGCTTCGCCCAAGTCATTCAACCCGGACGCGAAGGAGACTCGCCAGGTCTGGCAGTGAGCATGATCGAACCCCGTCGCGACGTTGCGGCGCGGTTCGTGCTATAATCGGTGCAAATGTTCCGCGCCGTGTTTCTGACTCGCTTACTCACTATAGCCTGTATTTTCTTAGGTATTCTACGCCTGACTGCTGCCGAAGTCCCCCGTTTGATTGCGAGCCAGGAAGCGTTGAAAGCGGTTGTGCCAGAGGATGTTCGTCTGGAAACGTTGGGCGGGGGGTATAGCCTGCTCATTCCCGAAGCGTTTACCCCACCCGTAATTGCGACCGACCCGATCTATAAACAAACAACGTCTCGCGCCATATACCTGTACGAAAAAGAGCCGATCAAGCACGGGATGGCACGGCGCGTCGTTGTACATTTCGAACCCGACGACCGCGAGTCGGCTATACGCTCCGCCCGCTTGGTTGCCCGCTTCCTCCGCCTGCATCGGGAACGGTTCAAGCGCGAAACCGTGTTCCGGCGTTCCGCGAAGGACGTTCATGTCTGGTTCGTTCCGTCGTTGTCGGACAGATCGATTCAGGGCGGGGAAACCCGCGACAACAACGTCTACATTTTCGCCGCGAGCGCGATAAAAACGCCCATCGAACTCGCCCGCACTGTCGCCCATGAATGGGGGCACGAAACACTCCCGGCTGCTCGCGGCTTCGCCTCGCCGGAAAACGACGCGTCCGGCTATCTGGGTGAGCGTTTGTACCTATACTTTCTCTTCTTCGACACCCTTTGGTCGAGCCCGAAAAATCCGGACGATGGAACCACGGCGGAAACATTACGTTTCTACTACGACCGGCAAGTCAAGCCGCTGATGGCGCGGTATGAGGAAGGCGGTCCGCATAGCAAACTACTCGACGCGGACAGCACGGAAGCCATGGATTACTACATCGGTGCGGTCATCGATATGGCAGAAACCATCGGCCCCCACCTTGTCGGGGAGGCTTTGTACAGTATTGACGACACATCGCCGCGCGATTTTTTGGACGCACTCAAAACTGAGGTCGCGAGAAAGATTCCCGAAGGGGTGTTCGTGAGCATGCGGGCATGGCTTCCGTTCGGGAACGGACAATACGTCATGACCCCCGTGAGTGGCGGAGGCGGGATCTCCCTGACCGGACCACAATCGCTGAGCGCGACCGCAGATGGTCCTAAAAGCGGGTTGCTCAAGCCACGCTCCGGCGAGAAACGCGATGGTACGTTCCGAGTTACGAAACCGGGCTGGTACCGCATGACACCGAACGGCTCGCTTTCGGAGTTCACCATCAAATTAATCGGGGGCGCGAAATGAATGAAAACTTGCCGTGGCGCACGGTCTATGCCCCCTGCAAGGTAAACCTGACGCTGGACGTTTTTCCGCCCCGCCCCGATGGATTCCATGATCTAGAAAGCATCGTGATCAAATTGACCCCCGCGGACGAGATCCGGTATTGTACGCGCTTCATCCAACGTAGCGTCGTGCAACTGTGGTGTGATGACCCCGACCTACCTACGGACGAGACAAACCTTGCGCATCTCGCCGCGAAGCGATACATCGCCGGGAAAGCGCACTTCACCGTTCTGTTGGAGCTGAATAAAAAACTTCCTTATCAGGCAGGTCTGGGAAGTGCGAGCAGTGACGCGGCGGCGGTACTGACTGCGCTGCAACAAAATCCGGATCGATTCTATCGCACCGAGAGCGACGAAGAACTTGCTGAGATCGCGGCCTCCATCGGCTCGGACGTGCCCCTGTTTCTGATTCCAGGGGCGGCGCACATCCGAGGGCGCGGAGACATCGTGGAGCCACTCGGCGTGCCTATTCCCACCCTCTATGGGG
>JACMIS010000886.1 GCA_014381035.1 Armatimonadota bacterium | reverse complement strand
GTGCGGGCCGCCGTTCACCGAGGATTTCAATCTCCATTTTCATATCGGGTTTTACCAGTTCGGTCGGGATATAACCTTGCGCCAGCGACTGGTCCACATGGTGGCCGTAGCCGCCCGAGGTAACCCAGCCCACCACCTTGCCATCGACCCAGATCGGCTCGTCACCCATCACGTCGGAATCGGTGGCGTCGACCACCATGAAAACGCGGGTGCGTTGCGGACCGGCGGCCTTTTCCTTTAGCGCGGCGGCCTTGCCGATGAAGTCGGGCTTGTCGAGTTTGACGAAGCGCTCCAGCCCGGCTTCGAACGGGCCGTAGATCGGGCGGAACTCGCGAAACCAGGTGAATCCTACCTGTTCTCCTCGACAGATGTGAATGGTGCGAAGCAACCCCACACTGTGGCGTTTCCGCGGAAGTTGCCCGTGGTCGGTCCGGGGGCGTGGTTTGAACCACGGACGCCACGTTCGCGTGAACCCGTTACAGTACATCTAAGAGACGATTTAGAACCAGTGGCTCGCTTTCTGGACGATGCTGACACGAACGCCAAGCGCAAACCGAAAAATTGGCAAGCCCGCCTGGCAAATATTCGCTATCGCCGGGTGACCGAGGATGGTGTCGTTGATGAATCTCGCCCCGACGAGATCACCCTAAATGGTTTCCATCATGCTGCGGGCATGGTCGCGTCCGGTAAGTCGACTCTGTCATTTCTGCTGGCGGCATGGGTTATTCTTTCCCGTACCGATCTGCGGATTTCGGTTGTTGTCGGCGACGTGCAAAGCTCTCTCCGCTTCGCCGATGAACTGAACGCTTACTTTTGCGATGATATGGAGGCGGATTCCCCCGTCGCCCTGCCGTTGCTTGGACGGCGGACACGCGATAAACATTTACGGGATTTGCACGGGTCACGCGACTACCAGGAGCGACGCAGAAACAGCACAGGGCACTGGGGGGAACGCTTTCTTTCAGTAGTCTGTCCCCTTCAAGCACTGGTTCCTGCTCTCAGTGAAACGCCCCTCCCCTCCGGCGAAGAGCCGTGCGCAAGTCTACGTCCCTTGCCGTCGCGCAGACGCAAAGGAGCGGCGAGCGACGCCCCCGAAACACCAGGTGACAAGTATTTTCTCTGTCCCCTGTATGCCGGTTGCCCAGTCCAGCAGATATATCATGACATGACTCGGACGCGTGTTTGGATAACAACCCCGTGGGCGATGGCTTACGGATCACTTCCACGTCAGGTGGAACGTCGCCCGGTTCATTTTGGAGAAATTATCTACGAACAATCTGACATAGTCATATTCGACGAAGCGGACGCAGTGATGGGTGTTTTTGACGAGGTATTCGCGGAAGTCGCGGAACTGAGCAATGGCAAGGATGGTGTGTATGACCGTCTCGGGACACAGACGGAACGGTTCGCTATAAGCCGTCGTAGTGACGCGGGGGCGCACCGGATGCGATGGAGTAACGCGCAACGAAGTGGGCAGGATGCCACGATGGTTCTTCTCGCGCTACTCACAGACAGCGAGACGGCGTACCTTCGCAAGTGGCTAGAACGCACTCAGTTTACGCCGCACAGCCTGATGGTCCGTCTTGTGCGAATGATCTGTGGTCTCGTGGATTTCCCACGCGGGGGCGAGGACGATTCGAGCGATGACCAGGTGAGCTTTCGCGATGCATTCCAACCGTTTCAAATTTTGTTTGGATCGGGGGGTGACCCGTTGCGCCAGAATTATTTAACCCCGGATGCATCCGAGCAAGCAATCGTACAGGCATACCACTTGTGGCGCATACTCGTTGAAATAACAAGTGGCGTGAATGTCTTCGGCGATGATCTGTTACGTCGCTGTAAGCAGTGGCTAACAACGACGTACCCCAACATCCAAAAGAACCTCGATTTGTTCAACGAGCGGCGGAAGGCGTCGCGACCCGCTAAAGGGAAGCCGCGCAAAACGGCGTCTACCGACACAGTCGGCAATTTCGAGAATCTCGACAGAATCGCATACCGGCTTGTCTTTGTGCTTGCCGCCGCGCTTCTGGATCGCAACACGGACATCGTTTTATATGAATGGCACAGCCGCGCCGCGCCAGAGGAGGACGACGTCGAGCCACACCGCCGGATGCCAGCGGTGCTACGCGACATTCTCCCACTTCCGCCCATCGGTCGACAGTTCGGGACATATTTCGCCCCCGGCGAGGACACGAAGCGCAACACGAATCGCCTCTCCTATCTGTCTTACACAAACATCGGTCGGTGGTATCTGCTCCAATTTCACCGCCTACGTAGCGATCTGGATGGCTTATGCGGACCGCATGTGCTCGCCCTGTCAGGTACCTCGTATTTACCCGACTCCGTCCGTCTCCATGTCGGAACAAAGCACAGTAAGCCGCAAGGGCTACTCCTACCCGAAGATAGGGCGATGGATGCCATCGGTGATAGCGAATTTCGGTACCTTCCCTTATCCTCCGCAACGCGGACAGCACTGCGCGTTTCTGGCGTGCCGGAATGGGAGAAACGCGGCGTACTCGCCGCGCTCGCCAACTCCCTCGCCGAAGCGGGAGGGGGCAAACTCGCCGCCGAACTTGCCGAGATAACACAACTGGGTGCTGCTAAGCCGGAACTATGGGCGGACCGCGCCCGGCTCCTTCTTCTCGTCAACTCCTACGACCAAGCCAAGATCGTGAGCGACGCGCTACGACAGGCGTGGGCGCAGGAAGCGAGTCACATTTATCATCTGGCACGAACGCCTAAATCCGGCGAGGGGGACGAGTTGGTCGGAGGCACACCCTACAAACCGACCGACGACAGCGAAACGATTCTACAACGCACGGACATCGAAACATTCGCGCAGACAGGGGGACGGGTTCTCGTAGCCCCGATAGGTGCCATCGGACGGGGCTTCAACATCCTGAATCAAGAGGACCCGCCTATCGCCGCATTCGGAGCCGTTTATTTCCTGGTGCGTCCGTACCCACACCCCGATGACATGACTGCTCTCGCGCGGGAGATCAACCGGCGAACACTCGACTGGGCGAATTGTGAAGAATTTTCGCCATGGAATCAAGCTACAATCGAAGGTAAATTCCGCTCCCTGCGTCGCGTGGCGAACGAATATTGGCACGATATGGAACGCCGGAAATACTGGAGTACGCTTCACGACCGCAGCTCATGGATGTGCGAACCGCGTAAAGATCTGGCGGCATTCACCGCCGGGATAATTGTTCAAGCCGCCGGGCGGCTTCTGCGCGGCGGGGTTCCGTTCCATGCCTTTTTCTGCGACGCGGCGTTCGCGCCGAACGCGGCAAAATGGTACTGCGAAGGTGGCGAAGGAGATCACCCCGATGAACCGGATGCTCCCGTAAATAGCCTTCTCGCTGCTGTGATTGATTTGCTACGAGAGCAAGTCGCGAACGACACAGTAGCCAAAATGTTATACGAACCACTGGCAAACGCCTTGTGTGATTTCCGAGTCGGTACGGGTTCAAGGGAATTTCCTTTCGAACCTCTCACCCATTGGCACAAACTGGAGAGAAAAAAATGAGTAGACGATATATACCCGACGCACTCCCGGCACGGTTTGCCCTAAATCCGGTCGCACTCGAAGCTCTGGAGATTAAAACGCTAGAGTTCCCATTCATGGATGAAGTCGGCGACTTCAAGCACGACGTAGAGTACGCAATCAATAACGATAAGGGGTTGGACGAGAAGGAGTATAACCCGCCCCCGTTCCGACAGTTCAACAATGCTTTGCTTCACTGTGTGCCGACACTCACCCACGGCTTTGAGTACTACGCAAAAGGGGAGCGGGTCGTAGGGGGGCAAAAAACAAAACAGGAGCGTTTGCGTGCGCTGACTGTTGGCACAACAAACAACCCGCTTCAGCCAGCCACCCCGGAACAAATGCACGATCTTATCCGTGCATGGATGGGTGAGTGGGCACGTGAGTATGAAGGACGGAATGATGCCACCGCCGAAGCCGCTGAGCGGTTCCGGTTAAGCACCGACCACGCGCCAGACGGCTGGCAATGGGAACCTGTTCCCGTCAGTGAACTCCTCAATGATACCGATGCGTCAAACGGTTTGGGATACGCCGCAGTTCCCGCACTCCTCGCGACTCTATTACATGAGCGAACGTGTACTATCACCCGTCAGGAAAACGGCGAGACGAAGGCTACTCAATCTATTAGGTGGCGCAAGGCACAGGGGGGATTTGGCGAGAAAACCGGGTTGTTCCTAGTCAGTCAACCTATAAGAGCCGCGTACTTCAACGATAAAGACGAGTTGTCGACGGGCTACTTCGCGTACCGTATTGATTTTCGAGTAGAAACTCAGACCGGACGATTAAATGACTTCGGCAACCTGAAGCCTTGGGTATTCTTGTACTTATCCTGTCAAAGATATGCAGATTTGCCTCTCGCGAAAAGCAACCCGAAACGGAAAGTTTCATTTCTTGTCGGTTCGAGGAGTCAAAGAAAAACAGGGTTCCCCAATGATGGCACTTTGGTTCGCCTGACCGCTCATCGGTCGAATAGTTTAGAGGACAAGTACGAGTGGCATCATCACTTGCCTGAGTATATCGAGACGCTCAAAGCCGAAGCGTTGCCAGACGTGAACGATATACTCGCCAACCCTGCTACATTCGCCAACCTGAAAGATGAAGAAAACTACAGCGGTTTAGAGTGCCGCCTTGTGAATGTGGAGGGATATAAGTACGATGAAGGGACAACCGGAAATGATGGCAAAAGGATCGACCATGTCATCGAGCCGGGATACACATTGCGCGAACGTGCCGATATTATCGCCGCAGTCTTGAAGTTACTGGGAAATGTTTTGATCCCAGATGACCCGTTCGAGCAGGATATTGTCAAGACCCCTTACAGCAGACGTGTGCCAGGGGCGATGAGAACGCACGAATGGTGCGCCACCCATATTGAAGATCGGAAAGACCCTGTTGCGGTGCGACGCGCCATGCAAGAGCGAGTGGAAAAGGGGGTACTTTCGGCAACGAGCGGGCTACCTATTCATCTGGGGATGTTTCATCAAAACACCACGAGTCGGGAAGCCAATGATTTCTTTTTGAGGGAAGTGTTATTCCTGAGCGAGAATGAGCCACTTCCCAGTTGGCTGACAGTTACGCACCATTCTCTGGACGACCGCTTGTCAACATTACTGCCGGATGTTACCGGAAATGACATGCGAGGGGCATACTCTGTGAAGCACACCGCGTGGCGCGAATCAGTCGCTACGGCGTTCGCTGAATCATCCGCATCTGTTCGTCTGGCGTTCACCGAACTCGCTCCTTTCCGGTTGAAAACGGTTCACCCGCGTCGTAATGTGAAAGGGTTGGCTCGAGCGGCATTCGCATATAATAACGTTGCTTCGCAGTTTCTTGTGTCCGCTTCACTGCGGCAAGAACAGGCAAGCACTGAAACAAAAACGACGCACGGAGAGACATCATACACTAAAGACACTGTTTACCGCTTCCGAAACGGGGTGCGTGATCTTATTCTTCGTCAGACAGGGGCACTTTTGGGATCTCCCACAGAGGTATACAAATCGGCCAAGCTGCCTGACTCTGTCGCGGATAATCTGGATATTATTGCGTTCTGCCGACGCCGTATCAATCGCCGCTTTGGTAACGAAGGCGATGTTCAGTATGTTCTCGCTGTACGTCTGCGGGCAAGTGGCAAGGTGGATGTTATGCTCCCGAATACGCCCGACTGGATACCTTACGTCCAAGCAGGACCTGATATCGGCAAGCTATTTTTCAGTGCTCGGCAAGATAATTTTTATAAAACAAAGCGTCCCTACGGCGCAGTCAAAATGCGAGGACCGGAGTTAGCCGCGTTTGTTGATCGTGTCTTGCAAACCGTGGGCGATCAGCCAACAATCGCAGTCTTAGAGGCGCGTGGCTGGCGTAATGCAGGCGGGGAGGAAACGGAGGGAGCCATCTGGCCTCAGCTAAAAAATCCGAATCTGCATCGGGAGAAGGATGTATTAAACATCTGCGGTAGAACACACAGACGGGACGCGCTATATTTACGCGGTTTGCTTGCTGTAGTTCGTTTGAGAGACGGGGCGGAAGTGCCTCAGTATGTCGCCAATAGGACTCAGTGGGACGAGCAAACTGAAGCCCGAGACTTCAACGAACCATGTGGCTATTGCGACTGGAGTGCGGAAGGTCTACTTCACTACTTCTCTGCGGGTGCCCTTCCCGATTCTGTCGCATCGGAGCAACATAGCAAGTTCGGTCGTGAACTCTACAAGATCGAAACGGTAGCGAACCCTTACCCGAGTCGGCGGGGTGCAAAGGATGATTTTCGTGCACCGAAGATTGCGTATAAGCATCCACAAATGGTAGAGATGGTCCCCTTTTTTGTACGTGATGATTTTCAAGGGCGAGAGCGACAGGCTCAAATATGTCGCGCTCTTCATTTTCTGCGACTATCACCAGGGTTCATGATGGGGAACACCGATTCACCTTTCCCC
This sequence comes from Armatimonadota bacterium, assembly GCA_014381035.1. The sequence continues at coordinate 169 of JACMIS010000886.1, read as the reverse complement.
TTGCATCTTGGCGATTGCTTAATAGATGATCAGGTATGCGTGCTGGGCATTTACGATTAGAGAGCGAATGACAGTGCCTGTTCCTGGTGTCCTCGCTTGCTGCTTAGTCGTTCCAGTCCGGGTCGTACCCTTTCTCCCATTCGTAGGGCGGGCGTTTTCCGCCGGTTAC
>JACMIS010000885.1 GCA_014381035.1 Armatimonadota bacterium | reverse complement strand
TCGGCGACGCCCGGTCGTTCCTGTCGGCGGCGCGGGAAGTGTCTCTGTCGAAGCCGATCCTGGTCATCAAAGCCGGACGGACGGCGGTCGGGGCGAAGGCGGCGGCGTCGCACACCGGGTCGCTGACCGGCTCCGACGATGTGCTGGATGTCGCGTTCGACCGCGTCGGCGTGCTCCGTGTAGATTCCATCGCCGACGTGTACGCGCTGACCGAAGCGTTGGCGAAACAGCCGCGCCCCAAAGGGAAACGCCTGACGATTGTCACGAACGCGGGCGGTCCGGGGGTGCTCGCGACCGATGCCCTGATCGGTGGGGGCGGCGAACTCGCGCCGATCTCGGACGAAACGATGACCGCGCTGAACGGTTTTCTGCCAACCCACTGGTCACATAATAACCCGGTGGATGTACTCGGCGACGCGGGCGCGGAACGCTACGCCAAAACTCTCGCCATCGCCGCCGACGATAGCACGAGCGACGGGCTTCTAGTGGTCCTGACGCCGCAGGCGATGACGGCACCGACCGAGACCGCGAAACTGCTCACCCAGTACGCGACGAGTCTCGGCAAGCCGGTGCTGGCGTCGTGGATGGGCGGGGTGACGGTCGCGGCGGGCGAGCAGATTCTATCGGAGGCGGGCATCCCGACGTTCGCATATCCCGACGAAGCCGCGCGGGTGTTCAACTACCTGTGGCGGTACGCGGACAATCTGCAATCGCTCTACGAAACCCCGGCGGGCACGAAAGGCGAGTCCCCGGCGGGCGCGAACGCGGCGGCGGAGAAACTGTTCGACGCGATCCTGTCCGAAAACCGCACGTTACTGACCGAGTACGAATCGAAGCAATTACTGACGGCGTATGGCATCCCGACCGTGGAAACGCGGGTCGCCGCGACGCCCGACGACGCCGTGCGGGAGGCAGAATCGTTCGGCTATCCGGTGGTGCTAAAGATCAACTCGCGCACGATCACGCACAAGACCGACGTCAACGGCGTCCAGTTGAATCTGAAGGATGCGGGTGCCGTGCGCGAAGCGTTCGCGGCGATAGGGACAGGCGTGACGAACGCGGGACATGCGGCGACCGAGTTCGAGGGCGTGACCGTGCAGCCGATGGTGAAACTGTCGGGCTACGAACTGATCCTGGGCGCGTCGCCCGACCCGCAGTTCGGACCGGTCCTTCTTTTCGGGACCGGGGGGCAACTCGTCGAAGTGTTCGGCGACCGCTCGCTCGCCCTGCCCCCGCTGACGACCACGCTCGCACGGCGCATGATGGAGCGCACGAAGATCTACACCGCGCTCCTCGGCGTGCGTGGTCGCCCACCGGTAGACATGGCGGCACTCGAAACGCTCCTGGTCCGGTTCGCCGCCCTGATCGCCGAAAACCCGCGCATCAAGGAGATGGACCTGAACCCGCTCCTTGTGGACCACGAAAAGATGATCGCCTTAGACGCCCGCGTGGTCCTGTACGACAAGAACGAGACGATAGCCCGACCCGCGATCCGCCCGTACCCGTCGCAGTACGCGGCGTCGGTGTCGCTCAAGGACGGCACGACGATCCCCGTCCGCCCGATCCGCGCCGACGACGAGCCGCGCCTGGTCACGTTCCACCAGACGCTTTCCGATCACACGGTGGCACTGCGCTACTTCGAGCCGCTCGCCCTCGACACGCGCACCGCACACGAGCGGCTCGCCCGCATCGCCGGAACGGACTACGACCGCGAGATCACCCTGATCGCGCTGGACGCCGCCGAACGTATCGTCGCCGTCGCGCGGCTCTCGAAAGCGCACGGTGTCACGGTGTCCACAGACTCCGAAGCCCGCTTCACGCTTCTGGTGTCGGACGAATACCAGTATCGGGGACTGGGAACCGCGCTTCTCAAGCAACTGATCGCGGTCGCCCGGGCGGAAGGACTCGCCCGTGTAGTCGCCGACATTCTCGCCGAGAACGGTGCCATGCGCCGCGTCTGCGAGAAGCTGGGATTTGCGGTCAGCGAGCCGCACGGGACGCCGCCGGTAGTTACGGCGACGCTTCACTAAGCGATACAATATCGTCGTGAGCATTCTCTCTAAAGCAACGCACCCGCGAGCATATCATCGCCGATCTGTCCGTCAATCATGCGGAAAAGGCGTTCCTTATCGCCGGACACACCGTTGACCGCGTGGTCGCCGACTATGGCTACGACACGATCGTCCGCACGTTCGACGCCACCGGATACCTTGAGCATGGCTACATCGCCGTACAACTGAAAGCGAGCGACGCGCCGGAATACTCACAGGCGGGCGACTTCGTTACTGTGCGCGTGGACGAACGGGATGACCGGTTCTGGCGCAGAGATAAACTCCCGGTCGCGCTTATTCTGTACGACGCCGCGAACGATACGGCGTTTTATGTCCACTACCAGACTCTGCCGCAAACAACGCGCCGCAGTGTCCGTATACCGACCGCCAACCGTTTCGATGTGCAAGCGGTGCAATCACTACGCGACGCGAAAAACGACCGATTGAAAGGGCTTCCGTAAATGACAACGATTGATTGGCTCACCTACCCCGACCTGTTCGCCGTGCTAACTGCACACGGCTTTATCTCCAAGCCGCTTCCCGAAGGCGGGCAAATTTTCCGCCACCCAACCGGCGCGGTGCTCGCTTTTGCCGAGATGGAACCGGATCAACGGGTCGTCAACTACCACTACGGCGCGGCGCGAGCGGCGATGGACGATTACGGCATTATGACCCGCGACGCTTTTGAACTCGCCCTTCTGCAAGCCGCGCACCGCCTGCCGACAACCGCGTAAACGCGCCCGTACAACCTCGCGGACGGCGGGCAGGGGTATTCGCCGCCAGCGGTCTCGGTGACGCTCCTGCTCACGGCGACTTCATCCATCCGTCGTGTCGTCTCATTCCGGCTACGCTCGCCGCGAATACCAGGCGTGGATAAGAAGGCTCTTGAAGAACAACACCGGTGTATCGAAGCCGCCCGACCGGATGAGGGATTCGACTTCATGCTGAGGCAACACCGCCACGTCACGACCGAGCGAGGCGGGTATTTTTTCGATGCCCTCCTCAGGCACTCCGGCATACCGCATCATTTGTAACCAAACGGCGAGGAGGTCCTGATAGGTGGGGGTAGACATGTCGGAAGCGATTTCGGAGTTAATCAGATAACCCTGCGGGCGAAGCCGTGAAGCGATCCCCTTAAAAAAGTCTCGCCGTTCCTCCTGGCGCATAATGAACTGAGAAACCAGCAAGCATGTCGCCGCGTCGAACGGGTCCGACGCGGGCAGGGAGTCCAAGTACCCGTCGTGGAAAGTGCAACGAGACGTGATGCCGGACGCCTCAACCCGCTGGCGGCAGATGTCGAGCATCGCGGTCGCGGGGTCTACGGCGGTGAAATACCACCTCGGAAATGTTTCCGCGAGATAGATCAGTTCCGAACCGGTCCCTACACCGACACAGAGTATGTGCGCGCCGGCAGGGAGTTCGGAAAGGACCAGGCGGATGAGCAGATGAAGCGCGTCGCGCGTCGGTGCCAGTTTAACCCAGCGTTGATCGTAGGACGACGCCATCTTCTGGTCGAAAACAACGTTTGGTTCTTGATTTTTCACAGTAAATATTTTCTTCGCGAAAGCTACCGCCGCATCGGCGGTTATAAGCCCTGTCTTGCGTAATTCGTCACCAAACCTATTTCCCAAAAATAAGCGATTGGTGCGCCCCGACGCCTGCCAGAACCCCGTCGGCGGAAGCGAACGTCGCGCTGTGCATGGCGCGTCCGGCGTCGCCAGCGACATACACGCCGGGAACGCTACTTTGCTTGAAGTCATCCGTTTTGACCGTCGGTCCGAAGGCTCCCCGCACGATTTCGCAGCCTAACTGCTCGGCGAGCGGGCTGGTTAAGGAATAGCGCGTCCCGATAAACAGCGCGCCGAACGGGAGTCGTTTCCCGTCCGCGAATTCGACCGCATCCAATTCTTGTCCTTTGGAAATCAACCGCGCCACCGTGCCCGCCGCGATTTTTACCCGCCGGGCTTCGAGGCGGGCGCGGTCTTCCGCCCCCAACTCCCCCGCGCCGTTGAGTAGCAGTGTCACATCGTCGCTCCAGTCCCGCAGGAGTAGTGCCTGATGAACGCCCGGTTCCTTGTCGCTGAGGATGGCGATCTTTCGTCCCGCGACTTCGTAGCCGTGGCAGTAGGGACAGTGCGCTACCCCGGTCCCCCAGAGTTCCTTCATCCCCGGAATTTCGGGGAGATCGTCTTTCACGCCCGTCGCCAGGACAAGCCGTCGCGCCCGCGCCACGCGATTAGCCCCGAAAGTCACCCGGAAACCGTTCTCTTCCTGTGTCGCTTGTGTCGCCTCTCCTTGCTCGAACCGCACCGTCGGATACGCCAGGACCTGCTTGCGCGCCATTTCGATCATCGTTTTGGGCGATTGCCCATCCTGCCCGAAAAATCCGTGCGACGCCGGGGCGAACCGGTTGCGCGGTTTGCCCGAATCCACTACGAGAATTCGCCGACGGGCGCGTGCCATCTGCATTGCGGCGGATAATCCGGCGTAACTGCCGCCAACAATGATCGCGTCATAATCCGGCGTAACTCCGGGTGCCGATTCGAGCCCTTGATTCGTATCCATTTTATCCTTTGCTTTCCCACGCGGTTCCGCCCCATTTAGCAGGGCACTGCCGCTAAATCCTGTAATCAGTGCGCGACGAGAAAGCGTAATTTTCCCCATATCATCTACCCCTTCTTTCCCGCTCAGGAATAAATACGACAAGCTTCATGGATACATTTTTGCTTTTTCGGCGTGCAATTGATACGATTACGTCATGAATGAAATCGAGTTGCGTCATCTGCGCTGTATCGTCACTCTCGCCGAGGAACGAAACTTCGGACGCGCGGCAACGCGTCTGCATATGTCGCAACCGCCGCTCACGCGGCTCCTTTCCGAAATCGAACGGATCGTCGGGGCGAAGTTGTTTGAGCGCACCACCCGGCGGGTTGCGCTGACAGCAACCGGCGCGGTGTTTGTCGCGGAGGCGGAAGCGGTGCTCGCGCGGGCGGAAACGGCGATGGAGGCCGTCGGGGCGGCGGTGCGCCGACAGTCGGGGCAGTTACGGATCGCCTATACGCCGCTCGCGCTCCAGACGGTTCTGCCGAAGATCATCGCGCGGCTCCGGGAGCGGGAGCATGACGTGAGCGTAGATCTGGTCGAGTTGACCGGCGAACAGCAACGCGAAGCGCTGGTCGGCGCACATGTGGACATGGGCTTTAGCGATGAACCGACGGAAAACAGCGGTTTCGATTCGCTACTACTACACCGGGAAACGCTACGGGTTCTGTTGCCGGAAAATCATCGCCTCGCCGCGACGGATTCGGTTCCTTTCTCCGACCTCGCGGGCGAAACGTTTATTCTTCACGCGCGGAGCGAGTATCCCGGTTATTTCGACCGAGTTGTAGCCGCCTGTCAGGAAGGGGGTTGGGCGCCGAAGATTTATCAGCGCGAAGCGGGGCAAAACTGTTTGGCGCTTGTCACCGCCGGGCGGGGTGTCCTTTTCACCTCGGTGCATTTCGGGCAGGAGTCACTCCCCGGTCTCCGCTACCTGGCGGTGCGGGACGCCCCGGCAGACATTTCCGCCGAGGTATGGGCAATTGTTCCCCGTGCTTCCGGTTCGGCGCACCTCGAATCGCTCCGCGAGATCGTTCAGAGCGGGGCAAACAGCGGCAAAATCCCACTCCTACAATAAACGGAAGGGTGGTTGCGGGAAAGCAACCACCCCCAGCCCTACATCGCGCTGCTGTAGGGCTAACGCTCGCCGCAAACCGGGTATCCTACCCCCATGCAATCCGCCCATAAAACTGCCCTCGTCTGGTTCCGGCGCGGGGTCCGGGTGCGCGACAACCATGCGCTCACCGAAGCCGTGAAATCCGCCGAAACCGTGGTCCCCCTATTTATCCTCGACCCGACGATTCTGACGCACCCGACGACCGCGCCGGTCCGCGCCCGCTTCCTGTTCGAGTCGCTTCGATCCTTAGACGACGAACTACGCAAGATCGGCGGTCGGCTGATCATCCGGCACGGCAAACCGCTTGAGGAGTTGGAGCGGTTGGTGCACGAAACTGGCGCGACCGCCCTGTTTTTCGGGCGCGAGTACGAACCCTACGGGCGCGAACGGGACAAGGCGGTTTCCGCGGCGATGAAACAACGCGGCGTGACCGTCACCGAAACCGACGATCATCTGCTGACCGAGCCGGGCGAGGTGATGACCAAGGCGGGGACAGTCTATACGGTATTTACTCCCTACAAACGGGTCTGGTTCGAGCAGGCGATGGACGCGCCCCTGCCCCCCCCGAAGCGGATCGTACTCCCGGAAGGCTTGCACAGCGAGGCGATCCCCGAACTGCCCGCGAGCGTCGGCGTGTCCGAGGAGTACGGCGGGGACGCGCCCGAAGTGCTGGTAAAAGGCGGCGTGGCGGAGGGCGCGAAATGGCTCGACTAGTTCTTCGGTGCGTGCCTGGGCGTATACGGCTCGGAGCGCGATTACCCGGC
>JACMIS010000884.1 GCA_014381035.1 Armatimonadota bacterium | reverse complement strand
TCTCCGCGAGGCGAGCAATCTGCGTCGTCTTCCCCGCGCCTTCGGGCCCCTCGAAGGTTAGAAATACCCCCATGAAACTCACTGGCACCGCTTTTGCAGGGCGTCGCGGTTATAGACGGTGATGTGATACGTCGTGTCGACCGCGATATAGTTCTTCTGCTTGAAATAGCCCATCGCTTTGTTGACCGACTCTCGCGACGCGCCGACGATACCCGCCAGGTCGTTTTGCGTCAGGCGCAGGTTGATGCGTCGCCCGCCATCCGGTAGATCGGTGCCGTGCGTATCGGAAAGGGAAAGCAACTGTTGGGCGATACGCCCGTAAACGTCCTGCGACGACAATACACGAATCCAGGTCGTAGACCGGCGCAACCGTCCGGCGATCTCTTTGAGAAGCGAGAACGCGATCCCGGGCATCGTTTCCAAACATTGCCGGAAGTCGGAGGAAGAAAGGATCAGTACTTCGGTCTGCTCAACGGCCGACACATCGGCGGAGCGACCTTCGCCGTCAATGATCGAGAGTTCGCCGAAGAAATCACCGGCGGATAAGACCGCGATGATCGTTTCGTCCTCCTCCTCGACATACGATACTTTCGCCTTTCCCGCGACAATAATAAACAGCGCGTCGCCGGGAGAATCGCGCTTGACGATGATGTCGCGCTCGGCGAAGGAGCGGCGTTTCAAATATCCCGCGACAAGGGTGAGTTGATCGTCCGCGAGTTCGGAAAACAAAGGAATAGCCGCGAGGGCTTGATTTAAGGACATATCCGTGTCAAACAAGCGCGGTCGTTCCGACCGGCACCTGTCCCTTCTATGGTTTTACAGCGATGCGATCAGCATTTTCGGCTCTGCCTGAGCGATTACCAGCGATTCCCGAAGCGAGGCAAAAAGTTTCGCGCCGCCGTCGCTACCGAGGCGGGCGAGAACGGCGCGTTCCGGATGCGGCATCATCCCCAGTACATTGCGACGAACGCCGCCGATGATCCCGGCAATATTATCCCGGGAACCATTCGGGTTCGCGTCGCCGGTAATGGTTCCATCCGGTTCACAGTAGCGAAACAGTACGCTATCCGTGCGGTGTAGTTCGGCGAGCGCGGAATCGTCGCAAACGAAGCGTCCTTCGCCGTGTGCTATGGGGATCGAAAGAACGTCGCCCGGTGCGTACTGCGCGGTAAAAGGGGTGTCCACTGTCTCGACCCGCAGGTTGACATGGCGACAGGCGAAGCGCATCTGCTCGTTCCGTACCAGCGCACCGGGAAGCAATCCCGCCTCGCACAGTATCTGGAACCCGTTGCAGATCCCCAGCACGAATCCGCCCGCTTTAGCGAACGCCGCGACTTCGGTCATGATCGGCGCGAATCGGGCGATGGCTCCGGCGCGAAGGGCGTCCCCGTAAGAGAATCCGCCCGGTACAATGATTGCTCCGATGTCGGAAGGTAACTGTGTTTCCGCATGCCACAGATAGACCGTCTCACCCAGACCGAGATCGGAAGCCCAGGCGCACCCGGCGTCCCGGTCACAGTTGGAACCGGGGAAGACAGCCACGCCGACTTTGGGCGATTTACTCACGACTGAACCTCGACGCGGTAGTCTTCCGTGACGGGGTTTGCCAGCAGTTTATCGCACATCGCTTTCGCTTGGCTGGTTGCAGTCGCTACGTCCACGGTATCGGGCAGACTCAGTTCGATGTGGCGACCGATACGAACATTCTCCGCTCCCGCGAAGCCGAGGCTGTGAAGGGCATCCTGCACAGTGCGCCCTTGAGCGTCTAAAATCGTGCGCTTCGGAGTGACATGAATCGTGATTTTTGGCATAACGTCCTGTATTGTGCCACGTTGCTATACCGCTGTCAAGAATGGAGCAACCTCACCCACCCTCGCCGGGATGACGAGCAAGATGGGGGGCGACGTGAAATCGTGCTAACATATGTGGTATGAAAATTACTGACTGGCAGGTTCGCGAATGGGATGTGCCCATGCGCTCGCCGTACCGCTCCGCGCAACGCTTGACGACCACCGCGCACAATATTTTGCTCACCGTCACTGTCGAGGGAGAGTTTACCGGGGTCGGCGAATCCGCACCTGCTACCTATGTCACGGGCGAGACACAAGCGTCGGTCATGGACACACTGCGCCGATTTTTCGCGAACCACGGTCCGATGTCGTCCGAAGCCGTGCTGGCACGAGCCGCTACCGAACTCGCGGACGCACCCGGCGCACGGGGGGCGGTCGAGATCGCGGTGCAGGATGCCATTGCCCGTGCGATGGGCGTGCCGTTGTACCGGTTGCTGAAT
>JACMIS010000883.1 GCA_014381035.1 Armatimonadota bacterium | reverse complement strand
ACGTTGGATCGAATGACCACCAAGCAATACCGAGCACCGCAGGTCATTCGATCCAACGGCAGGTTGGCGCCGTCCGCGAAGGACAAAAAAGAAAAGAAAGTCATGCGGAAACGTAACCGCCGTCGCGCAGCTGCCCCGCGAGCGTCAGCGGAGGCGGGTTGATTGAAATCGTGCCGTTCAGATCCAGCGTTGGCAGTATAGCCCGTCCGAGATTCCAGTCGGCAATCTTCTTCTCGTCTGCGGGACTATTATCCACGTCCACGTATTCGTAGTGCACCCCGGCTTCATCGAGCAGGCGGCGGGTGCGCGTCGTATCACCGCACCAGTCTGCCCCGTAAACTGTCAGCGACGGCGTCGTTTGATCTTCCATAATTGTTGAACCCCATCTGTTAAAAGGTAGTTCCACTGTACCCCAACGGGGAACGTTCTAAGGGGTGCCCGTCGCTGCGTATGCCGGATTGCTATTGAAGATACGCTTCGCCAACAGGGTCACCTCCGCCGCGGTAATCGCGTCGATTTGCGCGTCATAATCCGACTCGAATTTTGCCCCGAGACCCATCACCTGTGCATACCCGAGTGCGGAAGCCCGCTCGGAAAGTCGCTGCCGCTCGCGGCGATGCTTGCCTTTCAGAAACGCTTTCGCCCGTATCAACTCATCCTCCGTGACGGGGCGGCTCCCGTCGGCGAGGGCACGCAGAGTCGCGACGATCGAATCTTGCGCGATCTGTGACGATGGGATCGTGCCCGACACCGACGCCACCCATAGGCTTTGTTCGCGTCCTGCTTCGATCCGTGAAACGATGTCGTAGCCAACAGGGGGTGATCCGTCTACCGAACGGTCCCGTAGCGCGAAAAGACGGCAATCCTTCCCGCCGCCGACCACCGCATCCAGAACATAGAGTGTCGCGGCAGTTTTGGCACCTTCCGTAGTCCCTGGCGCGACGAAACCGACGAGGGCGAGGCGGTTCGGCGCTGGTCGGCGTAGGTCCAGCGGCTTTAAACCTTCGGGGACGGCGTCGGTCGCTACGGACGGTGCCACCGTTTTCGGCGACTTCCCGGCGTCGCGCCATGCCTGCCAGTCGCCCGCCGCCAGCGACGAGCGGATCATCCTTTCCGCGTCGTCCGCCACGATATTGCCCGCAACCACGAACACGGCGCGGCGGGCATCTGCCCCGACGGTTTTGGCGTAGAAGCGGCGCAGGTTTGCCGGGGTCACGCTCGTTAAACTGGCCGGGTCGCTCAAGGGATCGCGTCCCGTGGGCGAGGCGACGAAGACACGTCCGCGCAGTCGGTGTATCGCCTCGGTGAGCAGACCATCCGTGCGCAGGGATCGCTCACGCTCGATGTCGCGCCGGGCGTTCTCCACCGCTCCCGGCAGAAAAAGCGGCGTCGAGACGATGTTCTGGAGCAGGGTTTGCGCCGCGATATCGCGCTCCGCCGCCCCGCTCAGCGTCCACAGTTCGATGTAATCGCCCGTGCTCCAAACGCCCAAGGCACCGAACTTCCCGATGTCGCGGGCGAGAAGCCACGCCGAGCGGTTCGCGCCGCCGCCCGCCCAGGTACGCGCCAGCAACGCCGATGAACCGTTCTCTCCCGCTGCGTTCTCGTCCGCCACACCGACCCGGAAGAATGCTTCGATAACTACATTTGTCTCGTTCGGCTCCTGCGAAACGATCAGGGTGGCGCCGCCGGGTAACTCGCGCACGGTGGTCGTCTGTCCACGCACCGCCGGCGCGAGTAAAAAGAAAAGTACTGTTAGTGCAAAAAAGTGTCTCATTGCACCGCCTCCGATTCGTAGGCGTTCGGACTCGCCGCCGATGCACCGATCGCGGATAAACCGATCACCGCCACGCTCCGCTTGGCGGGCACGATGTACTGCCCCATCAGCCGTGATATGTCGGCGACCGATACCGCACGGACGCGCTCCGCATATTTATCCGCATAGCCGTCGGGGGCACCGAGCATGTCCAGATATGACAGGTACTTCGCTTCGCCATCCACGGTTTCTCGCTGGTACCGCTCCTGCCCGATTACCACCGACTTCGCCCCTTCCAACAATTCCTCCAAAGCCGCGTCGCCGCTCGCACACCGCGCCTTCAGGTTTGCTAACTCATCGATAATGACGTCCTCGATCTGGCCAATGTCGCGTTTCGCGCCGGTCGCATGGAGAACGAACAGGGCACGGTCGGTTTGCGGTAGGTACTCCGCATTCACCGAGATCGCATTCAGCTTCTTGTCACCCGTCAAACGTTCGCCGAGGACACCACCCATGCCCCGCGCCAACAGCACCGCGAGCGTATCGCACGCCGCTGCGTT
>JACMIS010000882.1 GCA_014381035.1 Armatimonadota bacterium | reverse complement strand
GCGCAACTGCACCAATTGATCAGCGACGCGGGCACAGCGTTCAACGAGAACGACGAGGCGGTGGTACGTCTCAACGAACTTCGCGCCCTCTACGAGCCGTATGTGGCGTTTCTATCGAAGCAGTTACTCCAGCCGCTTCCCGACTGGCTCCCGAACGATGATCTTTCAGACAACTGGCAGACCTCCGCCTGGGATAAGAGTGACCATTTCTTCGAAAGCCGCCCCCACCGACGCCTACCAAATATCAAACGTGACTGACCTTTCTCCTTTTTTTGTCCTACGCGGACTGCGCCAACCACACGCTGGATCGATGTTACCTGCGGTGCTATCCGTGCGTTAGTCGGTTCATCTGCCGAGTTTGCCCTTGCTGTTTTCCCGCGAATCCGCCGTTTCTGGATTATCACGCTGTGAGAATCCCGAAACCGCGGATTCGCGGGAAAGGACCGAAGCCGAGCCACGAAACATAAACACCAACGAGCAGCACCGCAGGTAACAACGATGCAACGCCCGGTTGCCGCCGTCCGCGCAGGACAGAAAAGAAAAAGAAACGAATCAGAGTGCATTAGATTGGTGTCTTAGAAAAACGTGATGAAAGTTTCGATGGCGGATTTGCCCGCGCAATACGCCGCGCTGAAAAGCGAGATAGACGCGGCGGTTTTGGATGTATTAGCGACCGGAATGTTCGGTCTGACCCCGGCGACGGCGGAACTGGAAACCCGGATCGCCGAAATGAGCGGCGTCCGGTTCGGGGTCGCGCTCAACAGCGGCACCGACGCACTGTTGCTTTCGCTGATGGCACTCGACCTCAAACCGGGCGATGAGGTGATCACCACGCCGTTTACGTTCGTGGCGACGGCGGAAACCATCGCGCTACTCGGGTTGACGCCGGTCTTCGCGGACATTGACCCGCTGACCTATAATCTGGACCCGGTGGATACGGAACGGAAAATAACCCCGCGCACGAAAGCGATCATTCCTGTACACCTTTTCGGGCAGATGGCGGACATGACCGAACTCACCGCGCTTTCCCAAACGCACAACCTGCCACTCATCGGCGACGCCGCACAGGCAATCGGTTGCTACCATCATGGTGCCGAAGTCGCCAAATGGTCCCTCCTATCCACCCTGTCCTTTTTCCCGACCAAAAACTTAGGCGCGGCGGGGGACGGGGGGATGGTTCTCACCGATGACGAAGAACTCGCCGAAAAATTGCGCTACTTGCGTTTCCACGGTTCGAAAGGCACCTATCGCTACAAATACGTCGGGCTGTGTTCGCGTCTCGACGCCGTACAGACGGCGGTATTACAGGTGAAATTGCCGCACATCGCCTCCTGGAACGAGGCACGACGGCAGAACGCGGCGTATTACGATACGGCGTTTCAGGAAATCAAAGGTCTGGTCACGCCCTACACCGTGCCGGGAAATGTGCACACGTACCATCAGTACACGCTTCGTATCACACAAGGACGGCGCGACGATCTGAAAGCGTTCCTTGCCGAGCGGGGAATCGGGTCCGGAGTCTACTATCCGGGGTCGTTGCATCTGGAGGAAGCCTACCTTGCCTATGGTGGGAAACCGGGCGACCTGCCGCACTCGGAAACCGCGACGGGTGAGGTCCTTTCTATCCCGATCATGCCGGAGTTGAAACCCGAACACCGCGAGTATGTCGCCCGAACCGTGCGCGAGTTTTTCGGCGTATAATAGCGGCGCGATGAAAGTCACTCATGTTTCCCTGCGCCCGACCGACGCCGCGAATGCCGCCGGTCGCCCCGCCCTGACCCCGGAACTGCTCGCGGCGACCGGGGCACGTTACTCCCGCTCCGACGACGGCTTGGAGGCGATCCTCGCCAAAATCGATCCCGAAAACCCGGATAAATCCGTGGATTCGATCTTCAAAATGGTGGACTATGGACACCAGAGCATCGCGGACATGGCACCCGTCTCCCTTTTCATGGACGGCGTATCGCTTCTGCTGGCATATCTTGCCTGGTCGCTGTGTCCTGTTGCGGGCGGTCAGGAATCGTCTACCCGATACATACGCATGGGTGCGGAAGGGTTGGTGGACGCGGACACACTCGGCATTCCGGAAGAATTGCGCGGCGAATGGGGACAGGCGATGGGAGACGCTTTCAAAGCCTACGCCGAAGCCGTTGCTTTCTGGGAAGGCGTCGCGGACGCAAACCCCGACATCACACGCATCCCCCGGAAACTTTTAGACGACCCGTCCGACAGAGCGAAACGTGCCGTGGCGCGGATGCGGCGCAACTATGCGTTCGACCGGGCGCGATATTTCCTGCCCGTCGCGGCGAAAACGAACGTGATGATGGTGCAGTCCGCGCGGGCGTGGGTGACGCTCTGCCAGCACCTTCTGTCGCACCCGCTCCCGGAGGCAAGGAAACTGGGCGGCATGGTACGGGACGAACTCGCGCTCGTCGCGCCGCGCCTTCTGCGGCACGCCATCGAAAAACCGTCCCTGGTCGCGGGGCAGGCGGCGGAGTGGGAATCGTGGCAAGGTACCGGTGACGATTTTGCCCTGGTCGATGGAGAAATCAGCGAATCACCGGTCGAAGCCTCGCTCGATGTTTGGGAGCCGTTCGAAGGGGCGAACTCGCGGTTCGGTGGCGACCTTGCCCACCACGACAACCGCTACGCATATGTCGGCGAGGTATTGCGTCGGACTGCTGTACGGTTCGGTTGGGAGGCGGTCGCGTTCGCCGAGATACGCGACCTGAACCGTCATCGCACCGGAACGAAGTTCTGCCCACTCTCGCCGGTCGGGTTTTACTACGCTCTCGATCAGTTGCCGCCGACCTGGCAAAGTGTGCCGCCGCATCTTTCCGAACACTCCCTTTCCGAGCGTGCCTACTTCATGAGCGAAACGACCGGTTCGTACCAAGACTATATGGCACTGGAAACCGTGGGGCGCGTCGCCTCGCAACAGGTGCGCCATTCCGACACCCCAACCGGCATCTATTTCGCGCTTCTCGGGACGCAATTTCCCTTCGAGCACACGACCACCGCCGACAAGTTTATCTATGAAGCCGAACTCCGAACGGGTACCGGCTCGCACTATCGCTACGCGGAACACTTGCGCGATGCCCTCGCCCTCTGGTACGAAAAATACCCCCAAACACGCGGTCTGATCCTGGAAGGTAGCGCGGAACCCGAATAATTTTGTTGCCGCTTCCAACTCGCGCGCTATTGACAGCGTGAGGAACCACAGGTACAATCACGGAAAAGGTTTTCCGAAAAGCCTTTCCGTTTCTCTGAAAGTAGCCAATGCCGATGCCGGTATCTATCCGCGAAGTAGCCGCCCGGGCGGGCGTATCGTTAGGGACCGTTTCTAAAGTCCTCAATAACAGTTCGGGAGCACAGATCGCTACCGGGACCAAAGAACGCGTCCGCATCGCGGCGCGTGAACTCGGCTACCACCCGTCGGCAGTGGCTCGGG
>JACMIS010000881.1 GCA_014381035.1 Armatimonadota bacterium | reverse complement strand
GAAACTTTCCGGCAACGCCGGGTCGGGCTGAAACGCTCCCCGGTCCAGTTCGCCGACATCCGACTTCGTCAGATGCCACGCCACCCAGTTCGGAAAGCGTAACGTGTCGTTATACGAGAGTGCGTACTGCGGTCGCTGGATGAGATAGTGTTGCGGGTTGCTCGGCGACGCCGTGGCGCGATCCGGATTCCCCAACGCCATCTGCGACTTGGCGTTCAGACTCGCAAACGAAGCGACCGGCGCGAGCAGAGGAGCCGAGAACGACAACAGCGTCGCCACCAGAAGCGCGGCAGGAACGGGCGAATACTTGTTCATGAACCGATTCTACCGCGAATCATGGGTACCCCTCCCCATCAATTCCGTGTGAATGAGAAGTTGATCGACGCTGTCGCTGATTCGATTCTCGCGTCATCAACGGAAAGCGACCGGAAAGAACTCAACACCCGCGCCGGCGAATTGTGTACACAAAACCGCCGCAAAGACGGTCTATAGTTGGATTCTGCGCGCGAAGTACGCCCGCCGAAGCCACCGTTTACGGCTTATTGATGAGATCGTAGAGCAACAAGCCACCGATTCCCATCAGCACCACGCCAGCGACAATAAACTCCCAGGACCGTTCCAGCGACACCCGCGCCATGGTTTTCAGCCCCCGTTTGGGAAGAACAAAATGAACCAGACTTTTTAACACCCAGGCATAGCCCAGCAGGGTCAATACCATCGGGATGCCCTGCCACACGTTATGGAAGCTAACAACGAGGGCACCCATCGGAAAATGGATAAACGCATTGATAAAGGGACCGGTTTCTCCTTTGCTGCGGATGTCAATGAAGAACTGCGCCCAGACGCGCGGCTGGACGATATGGGACAGACCGAAGACAAAGAAGCAGACAATAGCGAGTTTTTGAATGGATATTTCCAGAGTCTCTCCTTCCAGATGAAAACACCATGTTTAATTCGCTCAATATACCAGAAAAGCATTCAATAGGAGTCCGATAGCTACCGAACTTGGGATTCGAGCCGATTACTTTTCGCCGCTCTTGAGCCGGGTGCACGCTTTCAATCGGAAGTCTACGTGTTCGACACGCATATTGCGCCCGAACGAGTCCATGGTGACCGCACGACCGCCTTTGCCGTCAGAGCGGATGTAGATCTCCCGCCTGTTCTTGTCGCCCGAGACGGACGGTTCTTTATAGCGGAACACCACGGTCCACCCCGCCCCGCGTCGGCTATATTTGCGGTAACCGTAGGCTCTGCGCTCCAACGTGTCGCGCCGACCCTCCAACATCTTCTCGCTATTTTCCGCCCATTCGATGCTCTCATAGGAGAGTTTTATCTTATCTTGCGTGGGCGGTAGGTCGGTATAGCCGTTCCTTTTGATGAACTCCTCCGCCGCCCGCACCGCCTGATCGAGCGTCAATCTCTTAGCCGGGTCGGCATTCAAGGGGGCTGCAATCAGCAAAAACAGCAGGAGCAGGAAAACAAACCTAAATCGAAAATGCATAACGGACCAAGTCCTCTCCAGGAACTCCAAGCAAGATGGATACAAGCGAGACATACTCGTCAGCGTCTCACAAATCACGAACAAACTCTAAAGAAGTGCTCGCCCTTCTGTTTGATTCCGGGATATGCGCTTCTGCTTCAATGGCATTTGGTCCGGCTGAGCGTCTGCTGCAGAGCCTACATCGCTTCGTGCCGGATTCGGCATCGCGACCAAACCCGCGAAACACCGACGTTGGGAGAATTTTCATCTGAATTTTACCTTTCGGTGGTACAAAAGAGCCATGCGTATACTGATTGTCGAAGACGATGTGGCGATTGCCGCCATGCTCCAACAGGGACTCGAAAACGCCAAATATGCTACCGACCATGCCGCCGACGGAGCGAAGGGGCTGACACTCGCCTCCGAGAATACTTATGCCCTGGTCATTTTGGATGTCATGCTGCCGGTCATGGATGGCTGGCGGGTGTGCGAGGAACTACGGCGGCGGCGAAACCGGGTCCCGATCCTGATGCTCACCGCCCGCGACGCCGTGGACGACCGCGTGCGCGGACTCGACTCCGGCGCGGACGATTACCTGCCCAAACCGTTCGACTTCGGCGAACTGATGGCGCGGGTACGCGCCCTGCTCCGCCGCGACCGGGTCCACCGGACGCGCGTCATCCAGATCGCCGACCTTTCCATAGACACGTCGCAACGCACCGTGAGCCGCGCCGGAGTCGAGATCGGGCTCAGCCACCGCGAGTACGAACTGCTTACGGCACTCGCCAGTAGCGAGGGACGTGTGTTCAGCCGCGACGTGATCCAGGAGCAAGTGTGGGGGAACGAAACCGCGATTCAGAACACGGTGGACGTTTACATCGGGATGCTACGCAAAAAGATTGATTCGGGGCACGCCGTGAAACTGATCCACACCGTGCATGGCGCGGGATACACCGTTCGCGCACCGGAGAGCGGCACCCCGTGAAACGCGGCTCCCTGCGAACCCAACTGATCGGCTGGAACATCGTCGCGCTGGCGATTCTGCTCTGCGTGCTCGGCGTCGTCATCCGCTACACCATCATCTCGTCGCTGAAACTGTCCGTCGAGCGCACGCTGGAAAAGCGCATGCAGTCGTTCCGCAAACCGCCCATGCGCGGCGGCGGCAGGGGAACGCGCCCCGGTCTACCGCCGATGGGGCACGGTCAATTCGGAATCCCGCCGGGACAACCGTTCCGCCGGGAAGACGGACCCCGCTTCGGCGACGGCTCCCTGTACGGTGGCGGTGCAATGCGCGGACCGTTCGGCGAAATCCGCCCGGAAATGCCCAGGTTCCTACCGGACAGCGCGTCCGAGCCGCGCCATTTCGACCTTTCCGGACAAGCACTGGGACCGCGTCAGATGCTCAGCACGGAATCGTTCGCCGCCGCCATCCGGACGGGGCGTTCCGACTCGCGCCGCGTCGTGATCAACGGCGAGCCGCATCAGGTACTTTCCCTTCCGCTACGGGAGCGGGGACGTGTGACCGGGGTCGGGCAGATCGCGTATGGTCTCACCGAGATCGACCTGGCGGTTTCCAGCCTCGACACCGCCTTGCTGGTCCTGATGCCGGTCGGTCTGTTGTGCGCGGCGGGCGGGGGGATCTTTCTGACGAACCGCGTACTCAGTCGCGTGCGCCGGACGACGCACGCCGCGGAAAGCATCATCAGCGGCGAAGGAAAGGAAGCGTTCGCGGCGCGACTGCCGGTGAGCGGGAACGACGAGTTTTCGGAACTGTCCGCGACGTTTAACGGGCTGTTGGGGCGACTCGAAACGGCGTTCCGGCAGCAAACGCGGGTCCTGGAGCAGCAACGACGGTTCACCGCCGACGCGTCCCACGAGCTGAAAACGCCGCTGACCGTGATCAAGGGCACGGCGAGTATGGCACTCGGCGGCGACGCATCGTTCACCGAAGCGCAATACCGGACCGCGCTGACGCAGATCAATCAGGCGTCCACGACGATGGCAAAACTGGTGCAGGACCTCCTGATCCTGGCACGTTCCGACAGCGAGCAAATGGGGCAAAACCGGATCGACCTTCTCGTCGGCGAGATATTCGCGCACGCGCTACAAAACGTTCCGCACCCGGCGCATACCGTCGTCCTCGATGTCGCGGACCCGCATCTGACCGTGCGCGGGAACGAAGGCGAGTTGACCCGTCTCGTTACCAACCTGCTCGACAACGCCGTGCGCTACACCCCGCCCGGCGGCACGATAACGCTTTCCGCGCACGAGGAAAACAGCGACACCGTATTGCGCGTCGCCGACACCGGGATCGGGATCGCGCCCGAGCATCTCGCCCACATCGGCGAACGGTTCTACCGGGTGGACGCCGCCCGCGCCCGCGCCGACGGCGGCACCGGCTTGGGCTTATCCATCTGCCGGAGCATCGCCGCCGCGCACAACGGAACGCTCGAAATCGCCAGTACCCCCGGCATCGGAACCGTGGTTACGGTGCGGGTCAAACCCCCGACCACCCCCTAAACTTTTTGTTCTCCCCCACACCCCGACCTGTGCTATATTTGATACACGAAAAGCAAACAAAAGTTTGTTTTCCGGTGTCGAACGATCACCCTTTCTTCGGTGAAATGACCGCGCCCGCACGATTCGTTGGGAGAACGTATGCCAGCAACCACAAGCAAGCCAGTGTCTTTGGAGCACTCCGAGAGCGACTGGCAACTCGCCCCGTCCCCTCCGAAGGTGTCGCCTTCGCCCGGACCGAGCGGACCCGCGATCCTTTTCTATCGCCTCGTTTGCCGACTCGCGAAAAAGACCGACCCCGAAACCGGGCAGCCGCGTGGCTACGCGTTCGCCTTCTGCAAATGGTACGCCGCCCAGTTCGGGCGCACCCTGCGCACGGTTTACGAATGGATTCGCCAGCTCCGCGACGCCGGATGGATCGAAACCCAGTTAGACGAAGGCGTTCGCGTGTTCATCCGCCCGCTCCTGTCCGCCGTACCGGCACGTGCGGCAGACTCCCCGCGCCCGAAAACCCCCTTCACACTCCCGGAAATCGCAGGGGTAGATGCAGGGGTGATCGCAGGAGCGGTTGCCGGGGACTATCCTTGTACTACGTCGAAGACAGAGGAGAAACAATACGTGACCTTCTCCCGTCGCGCCTTACCGGCGGACCCTAAGGAATCGATGTCGAACCCGGAAACCGACGCTGTTGTTGTGTTGATGCATCAATGCGGGATCGCTCCGGGAACGGAAGCGCGGTACCTTGCCGAAATCCCGCCTGTCGCCCTGCACGATGCCTGTAGATACGTCCTGCGCCGGATACAAAAAGGCTTGAACGGCGGCGCGGGCTACGCCATCTCGGTCGCCCGCCATCTCGCCACCGGCACCTGGCAGTTCCCCGGATGGTATCTTTCCGAACTCGGCACGGCGGAGCGGAAGCAGGAACGCGAATCAGCGGCAGACCAGCGCGTCGTCTCCAACCGCCCCGCGACACCGAAACTGCCCATCCCCGCCGACTGGCTCCCCGGCGTCCCCGAAACCCAAGCCCGAACCCTGGTCCAGGACGCCTACCTCGCGATCCGAAACGGCACCGGACACGCCCCGTCGCCCTATTCCGAAGTCGTCCGCGACCAGGCACGACTCTTCTATCAAAAGCGAGACCCCGGCAAACCATCGCCGTGGCAAAGCCAGTAACATGGCTTCACAGAACTTTAGGTAAACTGACCGAAGATGCAACGATATGAACTGAACATCGGCGATTGTAGCGGGGGATTGCTCTGCTTCGACAGTGGTTTGCTCGAAGATCCTGGTTGGGAAACCGGCTTTCTGTTGAATGATTTTCTCGGTCCCAGTGAGGAGAGAGACCAGGAGCACTTTATCGAAGCGTGCATAGCGCGTCATGGCACAAAACTCTCGGTGATACTCGTGCAAAATTTTATGCCTGTCACCGTTGCCGTGGAACAAGGGGGACCTGTGAACAAATGGAGTGACATCAAAGAATCCATCGTCAGTTACCTATCCTGCCCGAGCCGAAAAATAATCGTTTGTGATGCCGGAGTTCTTATAAACGAAGCGGGTATCGACGAAAGAAACGCCATCGTGATTCCCGTCGAATCGGACCGATGTGCTATCACCGTGAATCACCTCCGTTACCCGCGTGAAACTCTGGATGTCGTCGGCTTCTTTAATAAAGCTACCCCGAGCATCGCGATACAGATCTCAGACCGGCGAGATCCGTGCCCCGATTTCCACGCACTCATCCCCCTCAAAAATCATCTTGAGGAAGCCACAATACTCTCTCCCTATAAAAAATGTCATGCAAGAACCCGGAAGATTCAGGATGGTATGGTGACACTGGACCTTCTCCTATCGCCGACCATGAGCTCCGGCTACGGACGGTTCAAAATCGGACACGACAGTGATAACCTATCCGTCGGTGACCCTCTGTTAGTCCGGCTGGAAGAATATACGGGTAACTACTGGCACTGCTCTCTCATCAGCAAGGAGTAACTCGCTTGACCCTATTTTGACATCGTATGTCGGTCGCGGGTCAGCCAGCGACCCCATCGGCTACGAAGGCGGCATCAATCTGTACGCGTACTGCGACGGAAACCCGGTGATGGGAATTGACCCGGATGGGCTATCGAGAAAGACAATAAGTTTATTTAATGGTAAGTACAGTTTAGGAATTGATAAGACAGAGTTCGGCGGACTAGATATGCATGTCTATAAAATAGTTCGAGGTCAGGAGGTCGAGGTAGCTCTATTTTCATGGACAGGGAAAAAAATCCCCACTCACAAGGGAGTGACGTTGCCTGGAGTACCCAAAGAGCTTTACGCAGACCCTGAGTTCCGCGCAGCAAAAACAGCATTCAAAAAAGAGGCTAAGGAACTTATGCGGACTAGTCGCAGGGAAGACCTCATGACAATCTACTCAAACTGGATTGCCAAGCGCGTAGACATCGGGGCTGTAAAACGGGGGCTGAAATCAGGGCAAAGTCTTGCTAGGTCGGCTCCCCATGCAACAGGTGTACCCGATTTGAGTGAAGGTCACCTGACCGGCTTTCTGACAGCGTTGCCGCTTCCCTTTACGATGGTGAAACGAGACCCTCACAACGAGAACGTAACAGTGAGGTTTATCCAGTCCAAATTACCGAAACGACAGAAGTAGAACCTGGAAGATGTAGGAGCGAATCCGCTCCATGAGAGCCACCTGAGACAGAAGTAGCAATTACCATCTTTCCTATGCCTACGTAACCAGATAGCAAATATGAAGTACTTCCAAAAATATGATGTCAGTGCCATTTCCGACTCAAGGGAGCAGGGGAAGGCAGAGAATAAGATTGTCATCGAGCAAATCAATGCCTACGCCGAATACATGCGATCCATCGAATCTTCCATAGATCCGGTCTTGTCTTATCTGGCGAATAAGGTTAACTTCGGTGACTATTCGATGGAAAATATGTCCGTGCGTATGGCAGACTCAACCGTGGAGTTAAAAATCATTGGGCAAAACATTTATAGCCGCGAAGAGCGAATGTACCGACTGACGTATTCCGGGGTGTCGGAACTATCGTTCGTAGACGACCCTGAGAGAAGTAAACTAATCAGGGCCATGGGAGTATTGGAGGTTACGAATACCGAAGTCGAGGTACTGGGGCATGATCTGTTCGAGTTCCGTTTCGCGTTCGTGGCGGGGGGCGAAATGGCTATCCGGTTCAAGAATGTTACAGTAGATGTTCAAGATTTGCCTGTGCCTCAGGATTGATGTTCATGCATTAAATTCATCGGTCCAAACTCGACGCTGAATACAATTGCCATACGACGTAATGCAGAATGCCAACTCCGCTGGTTCCTTTTTATGATCTCGTTGCTAACTGTATCCAGCATCTTTCCGTCCGACGGCGTGATTTCGGCGGAGTCGTCACACAGCAGGTGTTCTCTGCCTATGGGCAAACTACCCAGCAGTTGATTGTCGATCCTCAATACGGGATACCGTACCCGTTCCAGTACAAAGGTCAACACGGCTACCATACGGACACGGACACGGGTCTGATCTACTGCCAGAACCGCTTATGGAAAGCTTACACAGGGTGCTAAGGGAAAATGAACCAGTACCTCGGACGCATAGACTTAGAAACGGGTTGGGTTCTACTTTCCTGTCCTGTGGCTCTTGTTGAATGGCAAGGGGTCGAACAAACCGCATACGTTCAAGCAATCGATGATACTGCGAATTCAGAAAGTGGGATATTGATCGTAAATCCTGCTATGTTTTTATGGTATGTCGAGGATGCCGGTACCTGCGATGTATTCAGGCATGACGACGGTTTTGTACTGTTCGCATCGTGGCTGATGCCTGATGCCGATGAATCGGTCCTTGAAAAATTCGTCGCGTTGCCTACCTCGGATACAAAAGGAGTGGGGACGATAGAGTGCGATGAAGATCATTTCGTCGCTTTGTGGGCGGTTGAGAGCGGATTGGAAGTGGCAGAGTTGTATACGATTCAAAACAACACATTCGTTGTCCAGGAAGGGAGTCTCGGGAATGTTTGCCTTCCTTTCACAAAAAAGCATTCCAAGTACGATCTGTTCGCGGACGAAATTGAGACAGACGAGTTGATCGCCAAAAGGATAGTCCTAACACCCAGCACAGTTACCCTGACAGGGACGCAAATCCCGCGTTAGTTGCCGGATTGATGCTCAAACAATCTCGCTTTGCCCGTTTCTGCAGTATAACGCTATTTCGAGTATGCGTTAACATATAGCACTTGATTGTTGATTTTCGATACGGGATGCGTCACCGGCAACCGGAGCGGACCCGAGTGCCGAAGGGATTCTCAAGGTTTCCACAATAGGTAGGAAGCGGAAGAACAAGAAACGAATACCGAATGATAAGTGGAAGACGAACCAGAATCACCGTACTGCGATTCGGGAGTGGATTGTG
>JACMIS010000880.1 GCA_014381035.1 Armatimonadota bacterium | reverse complement strand
TTGGCTTCGAGGCAGGCGAGGCGGGTCTCGACAGTGTAGCCAAGGTGCCCGCCGGGTGGGATGCCATCGCCGCCACGTACTACCCCCGCGTGTCCCGGAGCGGCGGTCGCCTGTAGTGTCAGTGCGGACAAATCAGGGACGGAAGCAAGCGAGACCAAACCTGATTTGATGGTGTTTTCGTTCCAAACATTCCAATGGGGGAATTGTCTGGCATAATAATCGCGCTCCGGATTCGCGGCTATCTTGCGATCTGCGAACGCCGCACCGGTCTCCCCGAACAAGTTTACGTCGGGTACTCCCTTGTAGCCGCGCAGAATATCCACCACCGCCCCGACGCGAAGCCCCATTTTCGTCCCGAATCTAACCGCCGCCACGAGACGTGCCTTTTGTTTTTCATCGATCTCCAACGGAACACGAAGCCACGCATCGGTGAACCCCTTACGTTGTGCCGCTCGGAGCACCCTTTGCACCTCTTCCGACTCAATGGGAAGGGGAAGCAACAGGACGCGGCGTCCCGGCACGATGGGAAGGGCGACCGGTTTCGCAGGCGGTTCGGGTTTCGTGGTTTTCGCTGCCACGGTTCGCTTTTCGATGACTGCGATCTTCTGTAGATACTGCCCTCCGAAATCTCGTCCGTAGGAAGCCGGTTCTACCGCGATGCCGCCGGGGAGTAGCAACTGGCATGTCAGTTCGGTGCCGACCCGCAACGTATCCGTTCTCAGCGCAGCACCGTTCTTTCCCCACCATGCGATACTGGCTTGTGCTTCCTTTCGCAGGGCGAGTGGCAATTCACTCATTTTGAACTCCGGCGCGGTGCCGAAACGTTGTTTTCGGTAGGCGGCATCTACCCGCGTGAGCAATGCCGGTGGCAGAGCATAGGGATCGTTCGGTGCGAAACCGATCATGTCCAGCGGGTCTACCGCCGCCGACTTATTCGAAGCGTTTTCGACCGTGTTGTAGCGTTTCTGGACCGCCTCCTCCGACCAGTCGCTCCACCGTAAAAAGCGGGAGCCGATCCCTTCGGTATCATGCGTAAGCAGATATATCGGTTCGCCTGTCGCGGGAGTAATCTTACGGAATGTGCCGCAAACACCCAGACAGACACTTTGTAGCAGATCGCTGGCGGAAACCGTCGCCCCAGGTACCACCCGCCGGAACACTTTCAGGTCTCCAACACGTTTATCGCAGCGCAGGTTCAGCCGGATACTTTTGCCGGTACGTTCGACAAGTTCGCGTATGGTTTCGGTCTCCGTTTCCAGTGGTACGGCGACGTTCAACGCGGGCGAGGCGAGATCCAGATCGCTTTTCTTCGAGCGGTTCGGAACGGTCTGTAGAATGGTAGCCCCGAACGCCTGCACCGGGTTGCTGCCGTCGGCGCGATGCTCGTCTGGCGTGTACTCGACGTTACCCGTATAGACGGTGCCGGGGTCATCGCCCACGGGACCATCCGTACTGCTGGAATATCGGGAATCCTCCGCGCCCACTCTTTGAAAAAGGAAGTGTATGCGTCGCACCAACCGTAGCCGAGCTATATCCGGTGAAAACTCCCGAGGCTCGCCATCTTTCTCGTAGTTGTACGCACGGTCACCGGTAGGGATGAGCCGGTTTTTTTGCAGAGAAATCTTGTCGCTCGGCAACAAACTGGACCAGAGACTGCGTTGTTCCTCGGTCATTTCCTCCACCCCGATGCCCTTTTCACTTGTTGCCGCCCGCCACTGCTCGCGCGACAGGAGTGATAGGAGCACGCTGAACCGTTCGCGGGAACTCATCTTGGCGAAGGGATCGGCGGGTTTTTGCGGGACGTCGGCGATCACGCGCTGGTCACGCGGAGCAATCACCGTCAGCGTGTTCTGCGCGAAGATGCGGCAACCGAGCCGGTCGGCGAATTGGCGCGCCGTTTCTTTACCCGTCTCCCCGGCGGGCAGTGTTTCTTGTGCGGAAGAGACCGGAAGCTCAGGCGACCCCGTTATCCAGATCAGTGGTCCGCTTGTCCTGGGGTCATAGCGAATCCGATCCAGATATGAGCCAGTGGATTTTCGCACGACGGCACCTTGCCGTGACGAACCTTCCAGCGATTGGGCTAAAGATGGCATGGAAAATGCCGATAAAGAAGCAAGAAAAAGGTAGAGAGACAGGGAGTAGGGTAAATGCGATCGAAGCATGGGAATTCTCCTTCGGAATCAATGCGTTCTACGTCGCGTAAAATAGTTCCTGCGCGACGTAACCAAATCAAGCCTGATGCGTCTTTATAATATGCACGCGGAGAGTTAGGATCACGGAGAGAAATAGGATCACAACGGGAAATGTTTTGTTAAATATAGAACTTCCCATCTGTTTTAGGTGTCTATGGTATTAGGAGAAACACTTCCCATGTTTGAAGGGGAGCGCAAGAACTGTTGTCAAAGTGGGTATAACATTCTTGAGTTTCGCGCAAGGGCGTGGGAACCATACGACAGGCGGGAGCCGTATCCAATTTTTTAGCGGGGGGGCGACGCAGGAAAACAGTGAGCGAAACCAAAACACTTGACATCAAAAGTTTAGGCGCGTCGGCAATCGAGGCGTTATCGAAGCCGAAACGCGAGTTTGATACGTTAGTCCGACGATACCACAAACAGGCTTATAACATCGCCTATCGTCTTACCGGAAACCACACCGACGCAGAAGACCTGACGCAGGAAGCGTTCGTTCGTGCCTTCCGCTTCTTCGACAACTACCGGCGTGATCTGCCGTTCGAGAACTGGCTGTACCGGATCATGAGTAATCTGTTCGTAGACGACCTGCGCCGCAAGCCGAAAGCACGAATCCAGTCACTGGACGCCCCGGTTGGCAACGACCCGTCGTCGGAATCGAACGCTTTCCTGGAGATCCCTGATAACCGTGCCGAGCCGGAGCGGGTCGTTCTGCACGAAGAGTTGGATGAGCGGATTCAAAAAGCTCTCGCCTCACTCCCCGCCGATTTCCGGATGACGGTGATTCTCGCCGACATTGAGGGGATGTCCTACGAGGAGATCAGCGAGACGATGAAATGTTCGCTCGGGACGGTCCGGTCCCGATTACACCGAGGTCGCAAACTATTGCGAAACAAACTCGCCGGTTTTGGCGTAAGATAATCGGTAGACAGAATGCGGCGCACGGTTTACCAAACTGGGCGCCGTTTCTTTGTCACGATTTTTCTGAACTGCCAGTGTCATCGTGGATGCTGGTGTTCTCATACTAACGAAACAAGGGGTATCCCAAGTTGAATTGCCGTAAAGCGAGCAGTTTGCTATCTGCATATATTGACCGTGAACTGACCGGTATGGAGATGTTGGAAGTTCGTGCTCATGTCGAACAATGCGAAGGGTGCCGTGCCGAACAGGAAAGCCTTGCGCAGACCAAGAGGCTATTGTCGTCCCTTTCCTACACAACACCTCGCGCCGAATTGGAACAATTATTGGTCGTGCGTGCCGAGCGTGTCGCCAACCCGTCTTTGCTGGACCGCATCATGCCGCCGGAATGGTCGGACGCGATGCTGTGGCGATGGGAAGGGATCGGGAATCTCGCATCCCCGCGCCTCCGACCGCTTGCCGCGACCGCGTTGCTTTCGCTTGCCGGTCTGTGCCTCGCCACGGCGAGCGTCAACCAGCCGGGAGACGAATCGCCGTTCGGGGACACTCCGACCGCGCAATCCTTCGCCGTTTATGTCGGACCGACTGGAACGTTGACCCGCGTACCGATGATGCCGGATATGAGCGAACGGCGAAACACCAGCGTGATGCCGGTTTCCTTGATGCAGGGGAATGTCGGTGGCGTGTGGCAGGAAATGGCTACCCCGTCGCTTCCCGCCGCCGTTCGGTCCGAGGGCGGGATGCCTGCGGGATGGGAAAACGATTTGATATTGCGCAGCACGAACGAACCGCGTTTCGCTCCGTCAGTCGGCGCAACGCGCCCGCAAGTCAACATGTCGTTGGTGATATTTTCGGCAACTGGCAATAACTGAAACAGTTCCGAAATTCGTATGACCGGGTTTTTCGCGAGACCCGGTCATTTCTCTGTCTGTTAATACCGTTACCCATGAATGACAAACCATATCAACCGTATGCTGTTGCGGGTGCGGATGCGGCAAATCGTTTCCCGACCGCTGTTGTTTTGTCGCTCCTGGTGAATCTTCTCTTTCTGACCGGTGCCAGTACCCTTATTCAGCAACCGTCGGAATCGTCCGCTGAAGAAACAGGCTACATCACATTGGAGAGGATCGAACTGGCTCCCCAGGTGTCGGAAATACCAGTCTCGAAGCCGCGTCCGAGAGCAGCGCAACCGCTACCGGCGAAGCAAAGGCTGTCCGCAACGTTGCCCCCCACCCGTGCCGGGAGAATCCCGCCTCCTTCCGCAAAAACGACCGCGCCAACGGTACCGGACGAGGTCCCCGAGCGACGACAAACGGTTCGCTCCCCATTCGAGAAACCGACTGAACCGCTCCCATTCGTCGGGCAAAACGTGGCGGAGAACGGTAACGCCGAGGTGGCGTCATCAAACCTGTTTCCCGGCTCCGAATCCGACGGTGTTGTTGCATCCCCGGTACCCGACCTGATTTCGTCGCCGGTGCCGTCTGCATCTCCTGCACCTACACTGACACCAGAGCCGACCGGGGAAACCCGAGGCGCGGAGTTGGCGCATCAGGAACTGCCCCGTTTGCCCGATTCCCTGCGTGACAGCGGTTATAAATCATTCGTGCGCGTGGAAGTTGAAGTGTTGGAAGACGGAAGATTCACGGTGACGATGCGTGACTCCAGTGGGAATCCGGATGTAGATACGCGCGTACTGGACGCTTTAAAACGATGGAAGTGGAAACCGGCACTTCGAAACGGGATTCCGGTAACGTCTACGGAACTATTCCGGTTCGATTTCGATGTAAATTAATGTGCCTGGGTAGGTATAATGGCACGAGGCGGAATCGGTTTTCGCCGGGGAATATATTATGAAACAGACACACTCACGCGCGTTCGCGCTCATCGCTTTACTTCCTGCAACGGGATTGATGCTGATCGGCTGCCCGAAGCAAGAAGCCGAATCGGGCGAGGCTCCCTACGGACAACCCGCATCGCAAACAACCAACATGACGCCCCCGCCTGCGGCTCCCGAGGCGGCAGTCCCGCCAGGACCGAAAATGAGTGGAAAGCCGGACACGATGCCGGGGGCAGGAGATCCTCCTGCCGCAATGGGGGCACCTCCCGGTCCCGCAATGGGCGGTCCTATGATGAGTGGTGGCGGCGACCCGATGGCACCTCTGACCCCCACACCCGAACTCGATAAGGAGATCAAAGCCGCGGAAGCGAAGGGCGATAAGAAAACGATAGCCGCCGCATATGCGAGCCGGGGATATTCCCGGATGACAGACGATAATGCCGGTCAGCGGGTCAAATATCGCAAGGCGTTGGAAGATTTCCGAGTCGCGTTGAAGAACGATCCCGCCAACGCAAAGGCGAAACAGAACAAGGCGATCATCGAGGAAATCTACACCTCGATGGGGCGCCCCGTCCCTCAATAGAACGGGATCCGGCGGGAAAATTCCAACTCCGCTGTGCGAACCGTCACAACGACGAAAAAATTGGTTATTCCCGAGCACGAATCGGGTAGAAAGAGAAGGAAGCCCTTCAAGGGCGTGCAAGATTGGTGAAGGAAGACATGGTCCTCGAAAGAACCGGTAACATTACGGATACTAAAAATCTAGGCAATTACGGCGATCAAGCATTGACTACCGAAACCCGGGCTGAAACGTTAATGGTCAGCGGCGACATAGACCTTTATGTCGCCGCGGATTTTCGTCACGCGGGCGAGAAGCACGTTCTGGAGCATGATAACCCGGTGATTGACCTGCTGTCTGTCCCGTTTTTAGATTCGGCAGGCCTGGCGGCATTGCTCTCGATTACGCGTGTCGCACGTACGCACGAGCGTCTCTTGCGGGTACGCGCCACAGGGAACCCGCGCCGGGTCTTGCGGATCACCGGCGTGGACCGGATGGTAAAAGTCGAAGATTAGCCGGGCGTCGAAGATTAGCCGGGCGTGGAAAATTCGGGAAGAAGTAAATGGGCGGTTTCGTTGACGCAAACGAACCGCCCATTTCGTATTTCTAGCTCCCCGCTGTGTACAATACCGGAAATCTCGATCACTGATAAACTGGTATTTTCCAGTCGGAAACGGCGCGTTTCCTGCGCACCGAGACCAAGCGAGAGGCAAAGAAACACGCGAAGGGAGCCACCGTGTCCGTAAATGACCACATTTCGATGCGAACCTCCTTCAACCGTGGGCGTGTTCGCGAACACATAAAGTAACGCGCGACTCATCCGCTCAAAAACCTGTACCTCGGTTTCGC
>JACMIS010000117.1 GCA_014381035.1 Armatimonadota bacterium | reverse complement strand
TGATCTCCCTTCCGTGGAAACGGCGGGGCGGGAGCTGATGGTGCGGGAAGCACGTTCGTTTGCATGGATGCTGGTTCGTCTCGTCTGTGTCGCGTTCCTGATAACGA
Organism: Armatimonadota bacterium; assembly: GCA_014381035.1. The sequence continues at coordinate 9,338 of JACMIS010000117.1, read as the reverse complement.
TGCTAACCCGCAGTGCGCCGGGCCTGAAGCCATTCCGCGTCCTGTTCGATGCGGTCGGCGGTGTCCTGATTCTCGCTCCCTTGTTTACCGGTCTCGGTCGAACGTTCGCGTGGCGTATCGCACTCGGGAAAGCCTACCTCGGAGCGGATCGCTTCGTGGACGCGGACCGAATACTCGGCGTGCTTTCCGGACTGCGGGCTAAACTGTTTGACGCGAACGGCGAGGGCAGATACTACCGCGCTGTCGCCCTCCGTTCCTTGAACCGTGCTACCCAAGCCGAACCGGTTTTTCAGGAGATCGCCGCACAGGGGCGTGAGCCGTGGCGGGAAAAGGCGGAAGCGGAACTTGTCGCGATGGGAGCGGGTACTAAAGTTGGCGGAACGGAATCCGCATCACCACTATGAGTATCGGTAGACGAATCGCGTTAATTACAATCCTGTCCTTCGCTTTCGGCGGTCTGTGCGGGTATCTCGGAACTATTCTAACCGCCCCGTTCTATTTCGGATTCTTCTTTGGTTTTGTCTTGACTGGCTTGATCGGCATGTTCGCCCTCGCAGCGCATGTTGATGGTGAGCACGAGAAAAAACGTCAATAAACTTTCGCGCATTTTCCGATAGGTTTTCGTTATAAATACGATAGAATGCTGTCCATGTTTTCCAACCACCCCGCTTTGCCGCCTTTCCGAATACTGACCCGTCTTTCTGCCACTGTTTTGCTCATGACAACTGTCGGCATGACTGTCTGGGCGCAGGACAATCCATTCGCGGCACCCGCCGCGAAGGTACAGTACGCGCCGGATCGAGATTATGACCTGCAAAACGTGCGCATCATCACGCGTGTGGACTACCCGAATCGTACGATCTACGGGCGCACCCAGAACACGGTCGCCCCACTCCGCTCCGGTTTACGCGAACTGCGGTTTCACCGCGGCGAAACGGTGACTGTATCTTCGTGCCTCCTGAACGGTAAGCCCGCCGAGTTCCGCGTAGACGGAGAGTTCGTCCGTGTCCAGTCCCCGACAGTCCTTTCCGCGGGGAAACCGGTGCTCGCGGAGATCGCCTACACTTCCGGAAAAAAACAGGGTGGCACGTTCGGCGAAGGCGGAGGCTTTCATTGGATCTCGGGATCTGCGGCGAGCCCTACCCGCGTTGGCTTCTGGACGCAGGGGGAGTCCGCTTTCAACCGTGATTGGGCGGTGACCTGGGATTACCCCAACGACTTCGCGACCACGGAAACCGTTACGGTAGTCCCCGCCGAATGGAGCGTGGTCGGCAACGGCGTATTGGTGAGCGACGTACCGACCAAGGACGGCAAATCACGTACCGTCACCTGGCGAATGACGCAACCGCACGCGACGTATTTGATCTCGCTTGTCGCCGGTCCGTTTGACATGCAAACGTCACAATGGGATGATGTGCCTCTGATGTATGTCGTCCCGCGCGGCAAAAAAGCACTCATCCCGGACTCGTTCAGTGATACGTCCGACATGCTGACGTTCTTCAGCAAAGTCACCGGCGTCAAGTACGCGTGGCCCAAATACTCGCAGAACGCGATGTACGAGTTCGGCGGGGGCATGGAGAATATCTCCTCCACGACGCTCGGGGAACGCAACCTCACCGATGCCCGCGTCGGGTTTCGTGACATGGCGAGTCTCAACTCGCACGAGTTAGCGCACCAATGGTTCGGCGATCTGGTGACCTGCAAGACGTGGGGCGATACCTGGCTGAACGAATCCTTCGCGACATTCTTCCAGGTGCTGTACTTCGAGCACAGCCGTGGCAAGAACGCATACGATTTCGAGGTCTCGGATAATCAAAGCAGTTACTTTGGCGAATCGCGCCGCTACAAGCGACCTATCTCGACCAATTTCTACGCCGATCCGGATAATATGTTCGACCGGCACGCGTACCCGAAAGGCGGCGTCGTATTGCACACGCTACGCCGTGATTTGGGTGACGAAGCATTCTTCGCCGGAATCAATCAGTATTTGACGGTGAACCGGCATCGTCCCGTCGAAACGCAAGACCTTGTCAAAGCGATGACCGAGGCGAGCGGTGTCAATGTACAACCGTTTTTCGACCAATGGATCTATAAACCGGGACACCCGGTGCTGGATTGGTCGTACTCTTATGACGAAGCCGCGAAAGAAGTGGTCGTCACGGTTAAGCAAGTGCAAGATACCAAGGATGGGACGCCGATCTACACGGTCGGCACGAAAATCGGTGTCGTTGCCGGTGGCAAATTAACCCGTGTGCCGGTGACGATGAATGCGCAGGAGAACAAATTCCGCATTCCCGCGCCGATAAAACCGGAAGTGGTTCTTTTCGATGTTGATCGCGATTTCTTGCGCGAGATCGCTAAAAATCCGTACTCGAACGAAGCGGAGTATCTTGCTATGGTGCAACACGCGCCCTGCGCCCCGGACCGACAGGACGCACTGAACAGACTTATCGCGCTGAACAAAGGGAATCTGCCCGAAAGTACATTCGATGCCGTTGTCGCGACGCTTCGCGCCGATAATTCGCGCTTCCCGGCGTTCGAAAGCGTAACCACGTTGGGGGCATTGAAACGCGATGCTCTGCGCCCTTTCTGGCGCGAGCAACTGATGCACCCGGACTTCGGCCGCCGCGCCCAAGCCGTAGAAGCCCTCGGCAAGCTGCCTGCGACCGACGAAGACACGGCGTCATTGCGGGCAATGGTAAACAACACCGCACCCTATGGCACCATCACTGCCGCTATACGTGCTCTAGCCACCTGGGATGCAAAAGCGAACGCCGATGTAGTGGCGAAAGCCGCCACGATGCCGTCGTTGCGCGAACAGGTGCGTGAAGTTGCCTTGCCGCTTCTCGCCAAGTCCGACCCCCAGACGGCGAATCGGCTGGCGATGGACTTCATTCAGCCGAAGAATCCGGTCGAACTTCGCGCCGTGGGTATTGGTACCATCGGCTATGCGTCGCAGAAAGATGATAAGAACGCGCAAAATATCCTGCTTTCCGCCCTCAAGGAGAAAGATACGACTCTGGTACTCGCGGCCGCTCGGGGTATCGCCGCGCTCGGCAACAAGGAATTACTACCGGAACTGAAAGCATTGCAAACCACTCCGCCGCCGGGGGTAGGACGCTTCTTCCGCGCCGCAATCGCCGCGTATATCTCCGAGCTGGAAAAGGCAAGTTAAGCAAGAACCGATGACAACGCGAAAGGCGACCGGCGACGCGGGAGAAGCGTTAGCGGTCGCCTTTTTAGAATCGCTACACGGCTACCGAATCGTGGATACCAATGTCCGTCTCGGCTCGAAGCGCGATGGTTTGGGGGGCGAATTGGATATCGTCGGATGGGACGGTGAAACGCTCTGCTTCGTCGAAGTGAAGACGCGGACGGTGACGCCGGAAACCCGCGACGAGTCGCCCGCCGAATCCGTCACGCCCGCCAAGCAGGCACAGATAGCCCGCCTTGCTATTGCCTATGCCCTGCGGAACGGGTTGCTGGACGATTCCGCCGAAGTCCCGTTACGCTTCGATGTGGTCGCGGTACGACGATCCGTGTTTCGCGGGCAGGAATCCAGCACCTGCGAACTGATCCGCTCCGCGTTTTATGCGCCGGAGGAGTGAGCAAGCAAAGGAAGAACGGTTGACTTCGTCGAACAGTATGCCAACCGCTTGTGTGTTACGAAAGTCGTCCGTCCCTATGTTGCGTTGCTATGCTCTTCTATGCATCGTCCTGCTTCTGTTAATACTTCCGTTACTCTTTGCGGCACGTGTTTGTGCGCAGTTTCCCGTTCAATCATTTGCTGACTTCGAGAAAAGTTCCTTCGACGGCTGGATAATCGAAGGGGACGCGTTCGGCTCCGCTCCCGCGACAGAGGCATCCTTTTCTGGGAAGATACGTGGCGTCGGTGGGAGTGCGTTTCTATGTAGCCTGCACTTGCGTAAAGGCAATGCGGCGACAGGCAGAGCCATTTCGCAGGATTTTACGCTTACCAAGCCGATGATAACGTTCAAAATCGCCGGCGGCTTTCATCCCCGTGAAGCGTGTATCAATCTTGTCCTCGATGGGAAGATTGTGCGGACGAAAACCGGAGAGGATTCGTCACAACTCATTACCCGTTCGTGGGACGTTTCTGAGTTTGTCGGCAGGACGGCGCATCTCGAAATCACGGATGCGACTGCCTCGGACCGGCGCGGTCATATTCTCGTGGACGACATCGCGTTTGTTGGCAACGATCTGGCAATCTCTCTGCCGACAAGCGAGTCCGCTCCGATCATCGAGATCCCGATTCGTGTGCTGCATATTCTCGATTCTCAGGGAACCGCCGAATTCACGGATCGCTCCCGTACCGTGCTAACACAAGCGTTGGTCGAAAAACAGATCCTTGCGGTGAACGAGCTTTTTCGCCCCGCCCGAATCCGGTTCGTGTGTGACCCGAAGGAGTTCGAAACACGGCGAGACGATTACCTTGACCTGGACTTCGACGCCCCCGCCCAGCGCGTCCGTTCGGGAAGTGCCGATTCAAAACCGGCAGAGATCGGGTTGGCGGAACATTTGAAAGCATTCCAGACGGTGGCTGATGAGCGTCCGGATCGGCTGACGCTGATCGCGCATCGCGGTTCGGAATGGCGATGGAGCGAGCGAGCGAAAACATGGTCTGTCCGACTCGGAGTCAGCCATGGCGGCTATGGACTGCGCACCGATGGGCGTGGGTACTACATCCGCACCAGTTCGATGAAACCCCGGGTCTGGGCGCATGAACTGGGGCACGCGCTTGGACTATACCATACAAGCCAGGATAGCGTGGTTCGACATTCCAAAACGCTTGACGAGGTAATGATCGCGACGGCATGTCTGGAATATATAGCCAGCGGCGGGGACAAGGAGCATCCCGAACACGCTATCGATGGTGATTATCGTACCGGGGTTCGGGATACCCCCCCGAACCCCGGCATCGGCTTCTGGGGCACGTCACGCGACCGCTCACGGATCATTCCCCTTAACCTTCCCGGGCGGGAAACTCTCTACCTGTTTGTGACGCGCGACAACATCATGGCATCCGCGGACGGTAACGACCGTTTCACGAATGATCAAATCCGTGTGATGCGTCGCAAGGCGGAATCATGGAAGGCGAAGCAAGCGCGACGATGAGTTCTTGAGACCGTCTTATTGACCGCTTCTAAGGCACCACGCCAGCAATGCTTGCGTTTCCGCGTCCGATAGACGCGGCGCGAAATGTTCGCCGCGTGTCGCCCAGGTCACCATCTCGTTCGCGCTCCATTCGGTTTGTCCGGCGGTCTGGGCAAGGGAGGCGAGTTCGGCATAAAACGGGTGCGGTCCGGTCTTCATGACCCAGTAGCGGGTGTTGCCGAAGTCGCCCTCGCGCCGGTGGACGATCTGATGGACATAGTTCGCAGTCGCGTCGTCCTCGTGCGCTTGGGAAAGCACATGCGCCGCGTCTAAATCGTCGTTCATCAAGTGCAGAAGCGCAGCGACGTTATAGGAAACGTTTCCGGCACGGTGCAGGTCGCCGATTGCTTGCTGAAGACCAGCGCGATAGATCTGTTTCGGTAACAAGGGCGCATCGCCACTCCGTTCGGCGGTCAACGTATCGTAAATCGCGCTGGCGGGATGTTCGGTCGGGAAGGGATTCGGTGTATGTGCGGGCATAGTTTTTCCTACGGAAGGTAGCCGTAAAGTCGGGCGGTGCCATGTACCATCGTGCTGTCCGCGAAAGGAGGCTGTCCCTCGTCGGGTACGGCGAGTTCGATCACGAGGTGTGTGTCCGGGTTCTTGATAACTTCTGCGCGGTACGCGATCACCGGTACACCTTCCGAAACGGTGTCGCGCCGATGCGATAAAACACGGGCGATAACGACATAATCCCCGGCGACGGTTTGCGTGGGGACGAGACGGACGACGCTCGGTGCGTCCTTTACCTTGTCGAAATCCTTGATCTGATTCTGAATGGTCTCCGCGCCGCCTTCTTCCAGCGTGCAAAGGGCGAACAACGCGACATCGGTCGCATCCGCCGATTTTTCTGTTGCCGATTCATACCGTTCGGGGACCTGGGGACGCGCAATATCCACCGGAGTGAACTGCAACGGGCGTTTACCGAGACGGATCTCCACGATGGGCGGGGCGGGAAGCTGCGCAGGCGGCGTCAGTCGTGTGATCGGTGCGGAAACGCGGTACTGGGTCGTCAGTTGGGGCAACTCCTCGGCGAGCGCGGCAACGGCTTCCTCCGGCAACGCGGATAGTATCTGGGTTATCGGCGTTCGCTTGCGCGTTCGTAGCACCACGCGCAAAACAAACAGTGTCGCCGCGATCAACACAACGACGAGTAATACTTGCGCGACAATGGGCGAAATGATTCCGTTCAACACGCTCCCATTGTACCCGGTTGCTACGGTTCCCGCGAAACGACGTGTTCAATAGGTCAATGCCAGTGCGCCCAATGTTAGTCCCGCGCCGGTTCCGACGAGTAAAACGGAGTCGCCCCGTTCGATCCGTCCGGCTGCTACCGCTTCCGTCAGTGCGATAGGGATGGATGCCGCGATACAGTTCCCCCGCGTCTCGATATTGCGCACTACCTGACCGGGGCAGAACCCGAGCCGCTTGTGCAGGAGATCTACCGCGTGACCACTCGCTTGATGCGGAACGACATGCGCGAAAGCGTGCCGTGGTACACCCAACGCCGCGAAAAATCCGTCCAGGAAAAGTGGCATCGCCCGTGCGCCTTGCAGAAATACCGCAGGACCGTTCATATCGAATTGATTCATCGCCGTCGCCGTGAGAGGATCGTTCGGGTGGTGTCGCGAACCCGCGCCGCGAAACTGGGTATGTTCCGCGCCGGAGGAATAGGTAGCAAAACGCGCCAGATGGAGCGCGGACGATTCACCCTCCGGGGTACGGACGATGATGACAGCCGCCGCTCCGTCACCGAACAATACCGCGCTTTCTTTCTGGTCGGGGTTCAGCGAACGCGAGGCGATTTCGGTGCTGAAAATCACCACGCATTGGTAGGTGCCTGATGCGACAAGCGGGGCAACAGTATGTAGCGCGACCGGGAACGACAGACACGTCGCATTGATGTCGAAACACATACTGCCCCCGTCCGGTGCGCCGAGTTCACGCTGGAGCAGAGCGGCGTTGCAAGGGATCAACTGTTGGGGACCGGACGATGCCCCGACGAACGCGTCTACGTCCGCCACCGTTCGTCCGGCGCAGGCGAGTGCGACCCGAACCGCTTCCGCCGCCTGATAGATCGCGGTTTCGCCGGTGTTATAACGGCGTTCGCAAATCCCCGTGCGCTTCGCGATCCAACCCGGTATGAGATCGAGGCTTTGTTCCAACTCGTCGTTGGCGACAATCCTTTCCGGCAGGTACGTACCCAGACCAGCAATTTTAACGGGCAGAGAAACAGTTTTGGTATACATCGGTGTCGGCTTCCTTTCTTGTATCGTTATTATCCGTCATGGTTCACCACCTCGCATGAGACGAATGGCTCACTTTACGGATCGCGAGCCGGGACTTTCGAACCGTGAATTATCGAAATCTTTTACGAGCGAGATTACCCGGCGACGTTTTGCCCCTGCATGCGTTCGCGGCAATCCTTCGCCGATCTCCAATCGTCTCGCACAACAACCGTATTGCGTAAGAATATCCGCGGCACTACGCAGAACACTATCCCGGACTTCTGCAAAATCTATACCCTCGCCGATGTCGAGATGGATCGTTAGATTGCCAGACGCGTCCTGAACGGCGGCGTAATCCGTAATTCGCGCATCGGCGAGCAGAATCATACGGCGGATCGTATCCGGGTAAAATCGGCGCGGTTCGCCGGTAGAAGCGTCGGGGAAGGTGCAAACATCGTCGCACCGCCCTTCGATAGTGCGGATCACCCGAAAGCCGGAACCGCACGGGCACAGAGTCGCATCATCGTCGAGCGTCAGCACGTCCCCGAGCCGATACCGGATCATCGGTTGCGTTCGCCGCCACAGGTCGGTAATGATCGGCGATACCCGGGTTACCCCTCCCCCTCTCCTATCGAAGATGGGGAGGGGGTTGGGGGAAGGAGTAATGTTTTCCCCCAACCGCTCGTATTGGATCGCAACCAGGTCCTCGTTGATGTGTAGCCGCCCGTAGAGACAGGTCGCGGCGAGAAAACCTTCCGTACACTGGTACACCTGCCCGACCGGAACGCCGAAGGTGGATTCTAATTCGGATTTGTCCTGCGCTTCCAACGTTTCCGCGACGGAGACCAACCGTTCCGGTCGGATGGTCAACATGCCACGCTTAGACATTTCGGCGAGTGCCAGTAACAGCGATGGCGGTCCGATCAGCAGATCGGGTGCGTAAACGTTGAGTGTGGAGACGGCTTCGAGAGTCGGCGTCATCAGGTCGAACCAGCGAAACCGGACGCGACCATCAACCTGCTCATACAGATTGCTGTTAGAGCGCAGAAAAAACGCGACGCGGTAACCCGAACGCGGCAGTTGGTGCAGAACGCGTTGCAATATGGTCCCTGCCCACGCCGCCGTTTCGGTCGGGGAGACGAGAAACGCACCCCGGTGTCCCGACGTACCACTTGATAATCCCACCGTCAGATTGCCGCGCACCGTCGGGGCGAAATCGCGTTCCCGTTCGGCACGCAGGGCGACGGCGAACGCTTCTTCGCGTGAAACGCCCCGCGTGTTGAAGGTATCGAAATTCGCCATCATCGTGGCCTTGTCCACCACCGGCAGGTTGCACCAATCCCCGAGGTCATATCCGTCCCAGTGCCGCCGGTAGAACGGACTGTGCCTCGCGGCGTAGGCGACGATGCGACCGGCGCGTTCATCCTGATAGCGGCGGAGCGGGTCAATCATTTCGTCGTTGTTGATTCGATACGTTGCGGGATTGGCGGCACGCAGATGGCGAAACGCCCACCCGGCACGGATAAAGTGATAAGGGACCAACGGGTTTATGGAACGCATCGGGCGAAAACCTCCGGGCAGTGTGTCGGCAGCAGCCATGTTTCGGGGCACACCCGATGGTATTCGCGCAGTGCCTGCAATGTCTGGTGGGCGGCATCGGTATCGTCGGTGAAAAAACGGGTCGCCGGGTGAAACGGTCTGTTTTCCCGGATCGCCTGTGCCGAGTAGGTCGCGTCGGCGAGGAAGAGCAGCGTTTCGCTTTGCGTTGTGCGTGCCAGTAGCCCTATCTGCCCTCGGGCATGACCGGGTAGCGAAACGAGAAGGCAGGAGCCATCGCCGAACAGGTCCCGCGCCTCGCCCAAACCGGGAAGTGATTCGGCGAAGCGCAACGTTTCCGACCACGTCGTGCGGCAGGTGAAATCGGCGGGTAGAAGT